>DATESH010000135.1:0-3241 GCA_035270965.1 Methanocorpusculum sp. | reverse complement strand
GAAGATGTTCTTGCCGCAGTGAAATCAGCAATTGATTCAGCCGGCGGGTTCCCTCCTCTCGCAGGAAAAAAGGTCCTCCTGAAACCAAATCTCCTCTCGGACTCGGGAGCGGAAAAAGCCGTAAGCACTCATCCTGAAGTGGTCTATGCCGTTGGTAAACTGATTATCGAGGCAGGAGGCATTCTGCAGATTGCAGACAGTCCCGGAGCGGGCATTCTCTATACCCCGCGGGTTATGAGACGGGTCTATAAAAAATGCGGCATTGCAGATGTCGCCGGCGAACTCGGGATTACTCTTCCGGATGACACAGGTTTTCAGGAACGCTCTTTCCCGGATGGAAAAGTGATGAAGCATTTCACTGTTATCAATCAGGCGTGTGATGCCGATGTCATCATCTCGGTCTGCAAGTTAAAGACCCATTTATTCACGCTTTTTACCGGGGCGGTAAAAAACACTTTCGGCGTAGTTCCGGGTCTGGACAAGCCGGTTTTTCATTCACGGTTCCCCAGCCCGGCGGATTTTTCCGAGATGCTTGTCGATTTGAACGAACTCATGAAGCCGGCATTTGTGATTATGGATGCCGTTGTCGGGATGGAGGGAAACGGCCCTATGGGCGGCAGTCCACGCAAAGCAGGCTACATACTTGCGTCTTCATCGGTATATGCACTGGATGTCACGGCCCAGCGTCTGATTTCTATGGATCCGGCGCAGATTCATACAACGAAAGCCGCCGTATCACGGGGACTTTTGAATATTGACGAGGTTGAAACGGCGGGTGATGAGATAATCCCGGTGACGGACTACGCCCTCCCGTCAACCTATCATACTCCTGCGAAGAACACCTGGTTCAGAAAAAAGGTTCTCTCTAAATTCCAGGCAGCAGGAGTGCTCTATGCTCCGGCTCCGGTTGTGATTAAAGATGCCTGTGTCGGGTGTGGTCAGTGTGTGCAGATCTGCCCGGCGAACGCGGTGGTACTTAAAAACAATAAAGCGTCCTTCGATCATGGAAAATGTATCAGGTGTTACTGCTGTCACGAGATGTGCCAGTATCATGCAATCAGAATGAAAAGAAATGCGGTGGGAAGTTTCCTCCACATGTTTCTGAGATGACGACTGATATTTCGGATTCTGTGTAATCTGTTTTATTCAGGTTTTTTTCAGGTGATCCCGGCAGATGAATGTGCATTTATCACAGTTGCATCTGCCGTCGCACGGGTCTAAGTGAATGATTACGGTTAAGCGGGGGATTTCTGCTTTGAGTTCGTTCTCGATCCCCTGAAGAACGTGATGTGCATCTTCAAGAGGAGTTGCATGCGGCATCATTAAGTGGAACTCAACAAACTTGTCGGGTCCGGCTTTTCGTGTTTTCAGGCTGTGGTAGTTTGTATAGGCATTCTGATGTCTGCAGATGATATCCTCGATTTTGCGGACTTCCTCTTCGTCGAGGCTTTCATCCATCAGGTCGGCGAACGAGCGTTTGATGAGATGATAGGCTTCACGCAGAATCATCATGGCGACTAAGATGGCGATGACTGAATCAAGGAATGTGAGTCCGGTTATCTGAATGAGAATGAGCCCGATTACAACGCCGACAGAGGTCATGACATCGGTTCTAAGGTGCCAGGCATCGCTTTCAAGAGCGATCGAATCTGTCTGTTTTGCAACCTTCATGAGTTTTTGCGATACAAAGAAGTTGCAAAGGGCCGAAACGCCCATGACGATCATACCTGCATACAGGAGTCCGGTCGATAGCGTGGTTCCGCCGAAGATGAGTTTCTGGATGGCTTCCCATACAATGATGCCTGCGGCAAGGACAATTAAGAGTGCTTCGATGAGTCCGGATGCGTCTTCGTATTTTCCATGACCGAATGCATGGTCGACATCCGGGGGCAGTGCAGATTTTTTTACCGAGAAATATGCTATGACTGATGCAAGCAAATCCATTCCGGAGTGGATTCCCTCTGATAAAATACTGACCGACCCGATGAGAAATCCCACGGTGAATTTAGCTATGGCAAGGAAGGCGTTAGAGGCTATGGATAGACGGGCAACGTTTTTTTTGGCGTTATGTTCTGTCAAAATTTACTGCTGGTATATTTGAATGACTTACCTATAGGGTTTTGGGTAACGGGGCGAGCCTTTGGCTCGCCCTTAGTTAAGCAGGCACAACCTGCGACAACGGGGCGAGCCTTTGGCTCGCCCTTAGTTGAGCCGGGCTGTTGAGTGAAACGAAACGGACCGGCGATAACGGGGCGGGATAAACCCGCCCTTAGTTAAGCAGGCACAACCTGCGACGACGGGGCGAGCCTCCGGCTCGCCCTTAGTTGAGCAAGTCCATGAGTAAAACGAATGGGCTTGAGAGAAGGGGCGGGATAAACCCGCCCTTAGTTGAGCAAGTCTATTGAGTGAAACGAAATAGACTTGAGAGAAGGGGCGAGCCAAAAACTCCCTTAGTCGAGCCGGCCCCTGTCAAAGATTTTCGCACCTGGTCCCGGAGTCCCTCACCCCCCCAAAAAAAGATGATATGTATCTGAAATTATTTTCTGAGCATCTTATCGATTGCCCGGGCGGCATCCTTTGCCGTTCCCATCGCAATAATTACCGTCGCTGCTCCGGTCGCCACATCTCCGCCGGCATAGATCTTCGGAACAGTCGTCTCTCCAAGAGAGCTCACTGTAACGCTGCCGTTTTTATTCCGGGCAAGCTCTGGAACCATTCTCAGGAGAAGCGGGTTTGGACCCTGACCTATTGCTTCGATAACAACATCTGCCTCGACAATGAAGTTGCTCCCTTCAACCGGCGAGAAAGAACAGCGGCCGTCCTCACACGGAGCTCCAAGTGACATTTGCACGGCTTCAACACCGCTTACCGCATTATTTGTGCCGATAAATGCAACCGGATTCGTCTGTGTCATAAACACGATATCCTCCTCCTTCGCATGGCGGACTTCATCGAGTCGTGCCGGCATATCGGTCTCTCCTCTCCGGTACATCAGCGTAACCTCGGCACCGAGACGTCTTGCCACACGTGCCGAATCCATTGCCACATTTCCTCCGCCGATAACGACAACCTTTTTGCCGAACTTGACCGGCGTATCGTTTTCAGGGAAGCGGTTCGCTCCCATCAGATTCACACGGGTCAGGAACTCATTTGCCGAGTAGACACCCGGGAGATTTTCGCCGGGAAGTCCCATGAAATACGGAAGACCGGCACCGGTTCCAAGGAAAACCGCATCGAATGC
>DATESH010000134.1:0-27518 GCA_035270965.1 Methanocorpusculum sp. | reverse complement strand
GTATCAACAATTTCATTTCTCCCCCCGTATGCCAGTGCAAAATGAACAAAAAACTTTTTATGATTTTTCGTCCTTTCTTCAATTGCCTCAATTTTATCCAGAAGCCGCTTATCAATACGGGACCTGTCGCCGATTACGGTTACATTGATTTCCTTATCGTAAATCCGCTTATCCACCATCATATCCGAAAACTTTTCGATAAAAAGTTCTAAAAGCTCATCAACCTCTTCCTTCGGACGCTTGAAGTTTTCAGTGGAAAACGCATAGAACGTCGTGTGAACAATCCCAAGTTCACCCATCCAGTCAAGGACACGCAGAGTCGTTTCGGCTCCGGCACGGTGCCCGTACTCAGTATCCTGTCCATGGGACTTGGCATATCTGCGGTTCCCGTCCTGGATTATTGCCACGTGTGTAGGAATATGGGTCAACTGCCGCACAAGTCTGTGAACATACAGGTTCTCGGCAAAGGTCCGGAGAATCACTGCGGCATCACCTCAACAATCATCCCGTCGTTCGGATACCGCTCGATGATTTTCCGCTCGCCGCCGTATTTTCTTGGAATTTTTCTCATTTGCTGCCAGTCAAGCTCAATCGTTCCGTCTTCCATATCTTCGTAATAACTGCCGGCACGAAGGAAGGTGATAATCATCTCAAGATCGCCTTTCGGGTCCATTGACCCGTACATTATCGTGCCGTCATCAGTAATCATATCGAACGGACGGGCAGTGTTCTTCGCAATACGCTTGAGTCTTTCACGAAGCTGGACCGAATCTTTGAATGTGGATGTACAGTAGTGAACTTTCGGATGACCGTTGATTTCTCCCGCCCATTTTGTCGAACCTTTGATTGCATTACAAAGAGGGCTCTCAGTCTCGAGTTTTCTTGCACGCATATTCTCGGCGCAGGCATCGCCCCACTCGAGCTGGTTGACGTTGAAAAAGTTCACCTGGTCAAGAAGCGGGAAGAAATAGCGGAGACCCGGCAGGGAAGGGACCTCGATGCCGACCGAAAAACCCATCCGTTTCGCGTCTCTGATTGACTTCACATAAGGCGAGGTCATAATGTCTTTCCACATTTCGTGCGGTGGATGCATTCTGATTTCATCGACACACCCGGAGAGAGCCGCAAGATCCTCCTCAGTCGGTGCTTTTCCGGTATATAGATGAATCTGGTGGTCTTTGCCAAAATGGTTTTTGAGGGCCGAGCAGAACTCAACCACACGCTCGATTTCGAGGAGAGGTTCTCCTCCCGTTACGCCCGTTCCAAGGGCATCCATGATTTCCCCTTCTTCGATTGCTTCTTCCGGGGTGGTAATCTTCTTATCGTTTGCGTAGATTACATCAAGGTCCTTTCTTTCTTCAGAAAGAGGGCAGTACCAGCAGTCCCGATCACACCGTCCGGTGATGAAGAGGACCAGTTTTGCCCCGATGTAGCAGAGTTTGCATCCGTCGGAGAGATTTCGCGGGAGTTTGTCCTTCGCCATGATTAGAGGGACATCTCAAGGAGACGTTTCATGGTCGCATCACGACCAAGTGCTTCAAGGAACCAGCCGAGACGCGGGCCTCTGTCAGCACCGAGGAATGCACGGTAAATCCCGGTAAAGACGTCTTTTCCGGTAACTTCAGCGGCTTCTGCTGCTTTGTAGACTGCGTTATGCAGGACATCGGCTTTCCATTCTGCATCGATGATGAGTTTTGCATACGCGACCACAGCCGCTTTGACTTCCGGCTTTTCGTTTGCGGCAACTTCCGGCAGGGATTCTGCGAGGGAAAACTTGGAGTCATCGGGGGCATAGCGTTCAAGCCAGATTCTGGCACGGTTTGCCTGGTCAAGCACTGCATCCTTGTCGACGATTTCATACCCGCTGCGTTTCAGGGTCTCAAAGACAGCGTCATCGGATTGGGCAATCTGAACGACGGTGGTCATGTGGCGGAACGGAATCGTTGTCTGGGGAGATGAGATTTTCGAGAGTTCGTATTCGCGTGAATCGCCTGCGACGGCAGCTTTGTCATACTCGTCAATTAATCGGAGTAAACCCATTCCCGGATCAAAGGCTATGGTCTTGTCGGGTTTGGTTTTTGCAATCATGTAGCGGAGAACTTCCGGCGGGACGATGTCAAGCATGTCGCGAATCGTTAAGACGACCCCTTTTGAGGAGTGCATCTCGCCTTTTCCTTTGAGGCTGATCCATTCGTAGGTTACCGGGATAGGAGCATTGTAGCCGTAAACCTCTTTGGTGATGATTTTACCGGTATCATATGATCCTCCGGGCGAGGCGTGGTCTTTTCCGAACGGTTCAACGGTGACGCCGTGAACAGACCAGCGCATTGGCCAGTCAACACGCCATACAAGTTTTCCTTCGCCTTTGGAGTAGTCGGAGACGCCTTCGTACCCGCAGGCACATTTGTAGGTGACGGTGTGGTTTTCGGTATCATGGGAGAGGATGGAAGCACGGGAAATCGTTCCGCATGCAGAGCAAATCGGGTAATACGGCGTCCAGCCTTCCTCGAGTTTTCTGCCGGAGACTCTTTCGAGAATCTCTTTAATCTCTTCTGCGTGGATGAGTGCCTCTTTAATCTGCTCGGTAAACATTCCGGCACGATAGCATTTGCTGGTTCTGATGACTCTCGGATGAATGTCGAGTTCTTCGATTGCGGAGAGGAACGGCTCTAAGAAGTGCTCTGCGTAGCTTTTGTGTTTCCCGCAGGGACACGGAATATCGCAGACCGGCCAGCCGACATAGTTCTGGTATTCTTCGGGGAGGAACGGGTATACTTTTCTCAGGGGATCGAAGTCGTCGGCGATGTAGACAAGTTCCGCTTCAATACCTCTTTTGAGGATTGCCTTGTAAATCATGTCTCCGGTCATGACCTCACGCATATTTCCAAGATGAATCGGACCCGACGGGGTAATCCCTGTTGCAATCAGCTGAGGGGCATCTGCCGGAACCTGGGCGGCCTTTGCGTCAGCCCAGTGAACTTTCTCATGTATTTTTTCTTCCATGTATTGTTACCTGATATTGATTTGTCTATAGATTTGTGTTTTCAAATCTGATAATACCTGATGTCTGATGAGGAAGAAAATAAGATTTGCGGTGACAATGAATCCGACATCTGAAAATTTCAGCCCGGGAAAAACGAAACATAAATCATTGGTCAGATTAGGCCGCAGTCAAATCTAATTATTGCAGAATTGAGAGCAGATTTCCTGAAATATTCAAAGTAAAATAAGATGTCATGCATGCTTTCAGATATACCGGATATGAGACGTATTCCGGGAATAAAGAAAAAATAGGTGAGATACTATTATTCTGCCGCTGCAGGAAGAGCCGATTCATAGATGTTTGCATAGAACCGGGCAGTTACAATCATGATGAACGGCATTGCGACGACAAACATAATCAGACCTACAAGAGGTATGCAGATAAATACCAATTCGACAACGCCCACAATGAGACTTATCAGAATCCAGTATCCAAGGTATTTGAACCAGCCGATGTTTGCAATAAGGCTGAAGAGTTCCTTTAAGTGGAATGCCGCTCCGAAATGTCCTTCCTTTGCGAATTTAATTATTCCCATCATTGCCACCATTATGGAAACGATAAGCAGAATAGTCGGAATAATTATTCCTACGATAATCAGATATGCCGGATTATCCATCGGACCAAGTGCCAGGAGAGTGGACAGGATTGTGTAGGGAATCATGTAGATGAAGATGATGATGAGTCCAAGAAGTCCCTCAACAAACATCTTACCCCAGTGATTGAGCACAAGTTCTCCGCCGCGATATACTCTCATCGTAATTCCGTAGATGAAAATGCTGGAGAGTATCGTCACAATTATTCCAAGAACCATCATGGAACCGGATATCGATGCCAGGACTGCGAGTTCCGCATCAGGAATCATCATCCCGCCTGTTGCCAAAAGCTCAGGACTGGTGGTGGCAAATAGTGCTGTCGCGAGAATAATGATACCTAAAATCATCAGAGCCGTGCCTGCGAACATTACTGCATAAAGTAGAATCAGAACAAACCAGCTGCCAAAGGATTTGAATGCATGATTTGCATACTCCATGGACATCTGGATGTTTTCACTAAAACCCATTACCATAATGGTAGAGTATGAGGTCCCGGGATTATATATACTTACCCGGACCTCTTTAAAAGAGCGTGTTCATTTTCCTGGCACCGGAGAGATTTGCTCCTCCAAGCTCGGCAAACCGGAGATCGGCTCCAGTAAGGTCAGCCCGCCATAAATCGGCACCTTCCAGATGGGCGTGCCTAAGATCAGCACCCGAGAAATTCACATTCCGCAGGTCGGCACCTTCCAGATGGGCATACGAGAGTAATGCTCCGGATAAATCCAGCCCCATAAACGATGCCTCTTCCAGATATGCCCCATACCCCCGCGTGTCATCCATGAGAGGGGATAGTTCGTCTGCATACCACTCGTTCCAGCCGGAGACACCGGCCTTCAGACGCTCCACCTGGGCGGGGTCGCACTTTATTCTGCCTGCCGCATCATAGACGGCAGCATCCGGATTTGCACCGTCAAGTAAGGCACGGGCCAGATATGCCCGCCAGAGATTTGTACCGGCAAGATTCGCATATGATAGGTCGGCATTTTTCAGATACGAATATGAAAGGTCGGCATTTTTCAGATTGGCAAACCGGAGATTGGCACCTTCCAAAAACCAGTAGGCAAGGTCGCCACCCTCCAGATGAGCCCCATAGGCATCCGAACTCCGGAGATACATCGTTTCTTTCAGATGGACAGCATACCACTCGTTCCAACTGGTGAAATCCTTAGCGTTCGAACAATCACGAAGCCGCGAATACTGCTCTGCATCAAATAGTGGTTTCTTCATACATTAGCTCCTCAGCTTTTTTCTTCCTTGCTTCTTTGATGAAAATTTCATATGCAGTAATACCCAGAATCAGGAGAACGGGACCAAGCACAAACCCGAGAAGTCCCATTGCCATAGCTCCGCCGAAGAATCCGACGAACATGAGCATGGGTCTGATTTTCACCCGTTTTCCCGTGAGTTTCGGACGAATGATGAGGTCGGTCAGAACACAGGTCAGGAAATAACCCAGTGTGGCAATCAGAATAACGCCCCGCAGATCGCCCATACATAGTGCATAGATGCCGACAAAGATGATGACCATCAGAGGTCCGAGAACAGGAATCAGGGCAAAAACGCCGCAAAGCATTGCATAGAACACCTCGTGCCCGTATCCCAGAAGGAAGAAAAATCCGTATGCCAGGATAAATGTCAGGAATGCGATGAAGACATGGACAATATAGAGAGAGAAGAGAATATCCTTGGTCTTTTTTGCCATGAGCCCGACATTTTCCTTCGAGGTCTCCGGAACAATGCCCCAGAGGTCTGCCCATATCCTGTCACCGAATATTATTGATAGATAAAGGAGAGCATAGAATAGAATCACATCTATTATGACAGCCGGAACAATCTGAGCAGCACCAAGAGCCATACTTGGAAACAACGTCGCAACGATGCTTGTTATTTCACTAATAATCTGATTGGAAATGTCAGACCCGCCGGACAGATTCAGCAGTTCTGCAGCCTTGGTGAGAATCGTCTGACATATTGAGACAAAATATTCCCAGTCGGACGCGAGAACCGCAATGATAACTACACAAATTCCTAAGACGATAGCAAGAATGAGCGTGGTAAGTATTCCCGCAGAAAGCGGGGCCGGGATTTTTTTTATCATCTTCCTGTGAAGGGGAAGAGTTACCACTGCAAGAGACAGGGCAAGAATTAAGAGGAAAACATAATCCCGTGAGACAGCAAGAATTATCAGAAAAATCAGAGCAACAAGTATCAGACTGAAGTGGTCTCTTGCATACTGGGGAATGTTCATTATATGAATAGGGTCGGGATAGGATAATAAATTCTGGGTTAAAATAAGGGGAAGTTAATCCCGTTTATTCAATTACTTTGAAGGAGGCGCCGGGGATGCCGCAAATCGGGCAGCGTTCGGGAACCTGATTAATCTCGACGTTTCCACAAACCGGGCAGAGATAGATGGTTTTTACTTCAAAGTCCTTGCCTGCTTTAACTGCATCAAGTGCTGCCTGATAGAGAGCGGCGTGAACTGCCTCTGCCTTCATTGCATGGGTAAAGGTGATTACTGCATCCTGTCTGCCTTCCTTTTCTGCAATTGCAAGATACTCCGGATACATCTTATTAGTTTCGTAGAGTTCGCCCACGCGGCCTGCTTCAAGATTTGCAACGGTCGAGCCGATGTATCCGCCGACACGGAGAAGACGGCGTGCATGGATTTCTTCTGCTGCAGAGGTTGCACGGAAGAGTTTGGCGACATGGTCGTATCCTTCATCTGCGGCTGCTTCTGCGTAAGATTTATACTTGCGGTTTGCCTCGGATTCGCCGGAAAAGGCACCGGCAATACAGTCCTGTGTGTTCATACATTATAATCGAGGGATAATGGGATAAAGATTTTGGAAAAGGACCATTCGGACGAAACATCTATGTAGGCTCTTTTCCTAAAAGGAATCTAATGAGCTTGAAAAATACTGCCGATATAGATAAACCACGGGAAAAAATGATTGCGAAGGGACCGGCATGTCTGGGACTGGATGAGCTTATTGCGGCAATTATCGGGAGGGGAATTCCCGGGTGCGATGCGGTCCAGATCGGGAAGAAGATTGCAAAAATACTGATGAGTAAGACGTATGAGACCGGAATCGATGACCTTTGCGAGGTCAACGGGATGGGTGAGGCAAAGGCTTGCCAGATTGTGGCGGCATTGGAACTTGCCCGGCGTTTTCCCCCGCCGGTTCAGAGATCTGCGGTTATTCACAATGCTGAGGATGTATTGCCGTTTGTCCATCAGTACAGGTATGATACACAGGAAAATGTGGTGGCAGTGACATTATCAGGGGCTCATGAAGTTCTGAAAGTCAGGCTGATTACCAAAGGGCTTCTGAATGAGTCGCAGATTCATCCGCGGGAGGTTTTCGCGGGGGCAATTGAAGACCGTGCGGCGGCGATTATTCTGATTCATAATCATCCTTCGGGAAATCTTCATCCAAGCAGACAGGATCTGAAGATTACGAAGGATATGGAAACCGCGGGCGAAATACTCGGGATTAAACTGCTGGACCATCTGATTATCGGACCTGGAGATGGGTTCTGGAGTATTAAAGATGACTAAAAAATTAAAGTTTTGATTTCGGGCATCCGCCGCAGGCACGACATACGTCCACGCGTGGCGTAAAATTCGCTCCCTTCCCACAGAACGGAGGAATATCTGCCGCATCTCTCTTATAATATACATGGGGTACGAGCGAGATGTGAGTATAGGTTCCGACACTGACCCCTATTTCTCCCGCGATGAACTCCTGGAGCTTGGCGAGCGCATACATATTTGAACCTGCGGCAGACAGCATGTCGTTGCTCCGGAAAACAATTTTCATATTGAGTTTTCCTTCCCTGACCACGCACTGAATGAGCTGGAGACAGGGGCAGTCGGCCAGTTTATCATCGACCGGGGGGCACCATGTGATGGCGATAGCACGCCGGGAAACAGGGCTTTCTTTTAATTTATCGATGATGTACCTGATCTGGTCCTGATGAACCTCGCCTTCTCGTGAGAGTCCGCAGCCCCAGTCGAAAAGCCGTCCGTGGTAGTCATATTCAAAGATGGAATCCGAGCCGCATATCAGATTTTTTGCATACTCCTCGAGAAATGCTTCCTTAAATCTGGAACACGGGGAGACCATCGGAGCCTCTAACGGTGTGTCAATAGAGAGACAAATCTCATCGGTCTCCACGGTCTCTTCTCTGTTCTCAGTCGTCAGCAAGGAACCTTTTTCCAGAATATAACGGATAACAAGTTCATGTGCCCGTGCAAGGTTCGGCGCACGAATCAGTTTCATGTAATAGCATAGGAACGTTAAGAATGTAAATGTGTTTCCAATATGTTTCCAAAATACTTTTAAATCAGGGGTAACCGCTTCATGGTTAAAAAAGCAGACAGCACCGCCTTATGAAGGAGAAACAAGAAAAACAAGTAGCCCGTAGCAGATTCGAACTGCTGTCGAGGGATCCAGAGTCCCCCATGATTGACCGCTACACTAACGGGCTAAATTACCTTACTAAATATGACATTGCAGTTAATTAAGATAGCGGTTGGTTTGCGACCAGATAGATTTTATATATGCCCCGCAAACAGGTAATTAGTGCCTAGACTCATATTCAGCCCAATTTCCATCTGGATTCTTCTTGCCCTCGTTATTCTTGTGATAATAGGGCTTCCCTTGTTGTTCTTCGGACTTATCGGGGCAGCTCTGGGGAATCTTGGGTTCGGTTTCTGGATGGTAGTTCTTTTAATTATCTCAGTAATTGTGGGGAGTTTTATCAATATTCCTCTTGGAACGCTGCATCCGAAAACTCTGAAGGCGAATGAGGAGCATGCGCCGAGAAAGCCGAAGGGACAGTATGCTCCGTCAATGTATGATAAAATGTATCAGACGGACAGGTTCGAAACGGAGCCGTATACCGCCGGACAGGAGAGACCCGGCACATCCGTCTCGATTAACGTGGGGGGCGCGGTAATTCCGATACTAATCTCCATATATATTATCATAATGGCAGCGCTGGGGAATATATCGCATGACAGCTGGTATCTTCTGAAAATGCTCGCGGCTCTGCTGATTACGACCCTCGGCGTTTATCTCGCCGCAAAGCCGGTCAAAGGTATTGGTATTGCGACGCCGTTCTTTGTTGGTCCGATTATTACGCTGGTAGCCGCGTTGATTCTCGGAGGCGGGTTTGGTCTCCCGGCAGCAGGTATCGCCTTTGTGGCAGGAACTCTCGGAACGTTAATCGGCGCAGATCTTCTGCACCTGAAAGAGATTGCCGGGCATGAGACACCGATATTGTCAATCGGCGGTGCCGGGACATTTGACGGTATTTTCCTTACGGGAATTGTGACAGCTCTGCTCGCTTCGCTATAGACGGGCAGGGATTTTCATTTTTTCTTTTAGATATTTTGACCAAGTGTACTTTCTGTACAAAATAAAGGGTCAAACCACTTTGAATAAAAAAAATAGCCGCGGTCACAGTGTTCACTTAGAATCACACTCGTCCTGCTGCGGCGTGGAGAGATTCCCCTCACCTAAGAATGCCGTCAGACATCAATTGGAACTAAAGTTCCCCTTTTCTCCCGGACTATTCTTTCCTGCAGATAATCGCCGCGTGATCCTGATGATAGGGATTCAGCCAGGTACTCTTCTCCACAATATAGCCCCCTTCCTTCAGCTCCTCACAGGTGTCGGCAAACACCTCATCCGGTGACTTCCTGATATCCACACTCCGCGTCTTCAGCATGAGAATAAGACGCCCGCCGGATTTTAAAAACGGCAGATGCTTCACGGCGATGCCCGCCTGATTCGGCTGGGCAACATCCTGATACAGCAGGTCAGCCGGCTCCAGAAGAGAGGCATAGAGAACCGGACGGGTCGCATCCGCATATATAGGGATGATATTCTTCCGCTTCTTTGCAACGACCAACAGGTCCTCCATCGGGCGGGGGGCAAACTCCACTGCGTAGACAGACTCAACATAATCCGCCACATGGGACACGGTTGTCCCGTTCGCCGCGCCGAGATAGAGGACAATTTCATCCTTATCAAGTGTAGTCGTCTTATCCAGATACCAGAGTGCCGCAAGTTTACTCCGATACGGGTCCCAAACCCGGTAATTCCCGAGCATCCGCTCGTTATACACACCCCCAGGTCCTTCGGATACAAGGGTCCCTTTTATATCAATCATGATTCCCCTCCGAAAATTTTGTCAATCTTTGCATTTGCCTTATCCACAAACTCGGCATCAAGCTCGCCCCGGTACAAATCCAGACGGGAAGCAATCGCAAGTTTTGCTGCAAGCTGACGGGCAACTTTACCTCTGACTGCCTTATCGGCATTATGAACCCGACGGTGCTGAAAAATGATGCCGTGTTTCGGCGAAGATGAACCTGTTCTTATGTGGGAAAACAGAGCAGACTCAGCCCCGATAACCTGAATAGAAGAACCCGGCATCTTTGCGGTATCATCAAGACCACCGGCACGGGCGATCAGACGGGCGGCAACAAGACCGCCCACTAGAGCGCTCATATTTGGAATAACACTCACGGCTTCACGGGAAACTTCCTTCATCAGATCGGTCCGGACCCCCGAAAGAGAAAGAATCTCACGTGCCACACGCTTTAAGGAAGGACTACCTGATCTTGCAATTTTCTGGACAAGACGGGGACCGTTTGACCGGGTATATTTGTGGGAAGTGCCCGGCGTTGTCGCGGCATGCCAGTCGATGACTCTCTCTGTCAGGAGGTTGATGACATTATCCATCTCATCAAGGGTTTTGACCATCTGGAGAAGAGCCGCATCTTTTTTATCGAGATCAAAAGCAATCCCTTTCTCCGCAAGGGAAAAGGTTACAGCACGGATTGCCATGATATATTCTTCTCTGGAATTGATGAGCCCCGCATCTTTCAGATCCTGCCAGTTACAAAGAACAGACGGCAGCGTAGTAGTATTTTGTATCCGTTCCCCGCAAACGGCTGGTTCTATTGACAGGTTTCCGGGCTCCCCATACCAGTGCATGTATTAACATTGGCTTTTTTTGGGGATATAGATAGCGAGAAACACCATAACAATTAACTCAGAGCCCTATCAATAATACATCATGCTCAATAAGTACAAAGGATGCCTTATAGGTGCAGTCCTTGGTGATGCTCTCGGGATGGCGGACGAGACCACCACCGCCCGTTTTTTAACAACACCTGCATTTGGCAGGGCATACAAAGGTCACCCGAATCATAATCTCCTCCCGGGTCAGTACACCGACGACGGACAACTCATTCTCATCTCATCCCGCCTCCTTGCAGACAATGCATGGGATAAAAAAGAATATGCAAAAGAGCTCCTCCGGACCTATACGCTGGATAAATTCAGATACCCTGACGGGGCAACCTATGCTGCCTGTAAAAATATGGAAAAAACCGGCAATTTCACCGAATCCGGCATCAATTCGGACAGTGCCGGTTGTATGGGTCTTGCGATTCCATTCGCTCTTGCATTCAAAGACAGAAAAGAGATGGCAAAAGAGCTCCTCTCCGCATGCAGCATCACCCAGACCCATCCGGGAGTTCACGCGGCGACGATCGGATTTGCCCTTCTTTTAAACACGCTCCTTGAAACCAGCGATGTGGACAAAGCCTTCGGAGCCATGAAAACTGCTGCCGAAAATATGGATCCGCTGCTCGCGCAAAAAATTGACACCGCAATCAAAATAGAACATACAGGCATGCCGGTCGGAGCTGCTGTCAGCAGAATCGGGAACTCCTCCTCTGTTTACCAGACGCTCCCCCTTGCGGTTTTCTTCTGCAAACGTTACTATGTTCCGCGTGAAGTTCTGGGAATATCTTCGACCTGCGGAGGGAATGCCGACACGATATCACTCCTCTGCGGAGCCTTTTCCGGCGCCAGATTCGGCATATCAGCCCTTCCCGAGGAGTTAATCCCGTCCCTTGAGAGAGTTGGTATATTTTTTGAACTGGCAGAAAAACTCCTGAACAGGGATAGCAAAACCCAGGTTCAGGAGTCCTGAGAATAACATCTTTAAACTACTTGTAAACCAATAATTTACGTATGGACATCGCGATTGTCGGAGCATCCGGTTATGCCGGGGGTGACCTCATCAGGCTATTACTCACCCATAAAGAGGCAAACATAGTCTGTGCCACATCACGGAAATTGGCAGGCACACCGGTAACAAAAGATCATATACATTTAAAAAATCTCATTGACATTGATTACACAAACCCCGATGTGGAAAACATCGACGCTGATTTTGTCTTCCTGGCAGTACCTCACACAGCCGCTATGCAGTATGCAGGAAAACTCAAAGAGCAGGGTATCAAAACCGTTGACTTCTCCGCAGACTACCGTCTCCCAAGAGATATCTACGAAAAAACATACGGGGTTAAACATACTGCCTACTTCAAAGCACCTTACGGGATTCCGGAACTTCACCGGAAAGATATCAAAAACGCAATGTTTGTTGCAAATCCCGGCTGTTTCCCGACAGGAACCACGCTCGCGGCAGCTCCGGTTGCAAAACTTGCCACCACAATAATTTATGATTCAAAGAGCGGCGTTTCCGGAGCGGGCGATTCAATATCCTCAACCACTCACTTCCCAAACGTCGACGAAAACATCGCGCCCTATAAATTAACAGCCCACAGACACCTCCCTGAAATGCGTCAGGAAGCCGCATTCCTCGGTTCAAAGGCACACGTCTACTTCACCCCACATCTCCTCCCGGCAATTCGCGGAATTATCACAACTGCCCATATCCTCTTCAATGAACCGATGGAACCGGAACAAATACAGAAACTCTACGAGGACTTCTATAAAAATGAACACTTCATCAGACTACAGGCCGCAAAACTCGGCGGAGTCAGAGGATCAAACTTCTGCGATATCAACTTCGAGCTGGAGAATGACGGAATGAGACTCGTTGCAATTTCAGCGATTGACAACCTTGTCAAGGGAGCCGCAGGTCAGGCTGTCCAGAACATGAACATCATGTGCGGATATGATGAATCCGAGGGTCTCAGAATGCCGGGGATGTTCCCATGAATGACGCATGCAAAAGCATCTGCGCTGTAGATGGCGTGAATGCCTGGGGCGTGAAAGAAGGGAAGTACGGACTTGCCCTCATCCAGGCATCAGGAACCGGAGCCGCAGTTTTTACGAAAAACCGGGTGCGTGCCCCAGTTGTAAACCTTATGGCAGAGAGAACCAAGCGCGGGAAATTATCCGGGGTCATCGTAAACTCCGGTTGTGCCAACGCATACACCGGCGTGCGTGGACTCTCAGATGCCGAAAAAATGGCGGCAATCGGAGCAGACGTTCTTAAAATCGACGAACTCGAATGCGGGGTCGCAAGTACGGGAGTAATCGGAAGATACCTCGACCTTGACCTCATCAGACGGCAGGCAGGGGACGCAGCCAGCAAACTCGCCCACTCACCCGAAGCAGAAATTGCCGCGGCAAAAGCAATCATGACCACCGACACGAAGCAAAAACATGCCATCGTGCGCCGGGAAGGATTTACCGTCGCGGGAATCTGCAAAGGGTCAGGAATGATCGCCCCGAATATGGGGACGATGCTCTCATTCGTATATACAGATGCGGATATTCCTGCAAAACAACTTCAGGCATGCCTGAAATCTGCGGTTAAACGAAGTCTCAACAGAGTTGTCGTGGACGGGGACGAGAGTACGAATGACTCTCTCTTCTGCACGGCAACAGGCGAAGCAGGACACGTCCATGTAACCGAGTTCTCACAGGCTCTTGAGACTGTGTGCATCAATCTTGCAAAGCAGATTGCGGCAGACGGAGAAGGAGCAACCAAAATGCTGGAAGTCAAGGTATTTGGCTGCAAACGCGAACTCGACGCAGAAAAAATCGCAAAAACCGTCGTGACCTCCCCTCTGGTGAAGAGTGCGGTCTACGGGGAAGATCCGAACTGGGGCAGAGTTGTCTGTGCCGCAGGTTATTCGGGTGTCGAATTCACTGTCGAGGAGCTGTCTCTTTCGATCGGTGAAGGAGAGGGTGAGGTAATGCTGGTGAAAAATGGCGTTATCGTGGCAGACCTGACAAAGGCAAAAGCCGCAATGGCCGGCGATCACGTGGTGTTCACCCTCATGCTTGAGTCAGGAAACAAGCAGGCCACCGCATGGGGCTGTGACCTGACAGAAAAATATGTGGAAATCAACGGGAAGTATACAACATGAACAATAGGCAGAATGTGCTGATGGAGGCACTTCCGTACATTCGGAAGTTCCACAAAAAAACGATTATAATCAAACTAGGCGGACATGCAATGGTAGACCCGGTAATCCTGAACACGGTTGTTCTGGATGCGGTTCTTCTCCACTATGTGGGAATGCGTGTTGTTCTCGTTCACGGAGGTGGACCTGAGATTAGCGAGAAGATGAAAGCAGCAGGTAAAGAACCTCACTTTGTCGGCGGGCTCCGTGTGACCGATGCAGAAACCCTCGAAATCGCACAGATGGTTCTTGCTGGAAAAATCGGAAATATGATTGTTTCGATGATTGCAAAGAACGGTGCAAAAGGCGTGGGCATCTCAGGAAATGACGGTGGCCTCGTTATTGCCGAGAAGACACCTCTCCGGAAAGTCATGGTCGGCGATAAGGAGATCGATGTGGACCTCGGATTTGTCGGCGATGTGAAAGAGATCAACCCTCAGCTTCTTGAGACGCTTCTCGATGCAGGTTATATCCCGGTTATCTCCCCACTGGCACTTGACCGGAAAGGTAACGATTTAAACATCAATGCCGACACAATGGCTGGAGAAATTGCCATCTCTTTGAAGGCTTTCAAGTTCATATCCCTGACTGATGTGGACGGTGTGATGAACAAGGACCGGACTGAAATTTTCCACAGACTTACGCTGAAGAATGTGGATGCCCTGATGGCAGACGGAACGATTTCCGGCGGCATGATTCCAAAACTTGAAGCGAGCGTGAATGCGGTACGTCACGGTGTCGAGGGGGCACATATTCTGAACGGCAACTCCGAACATAATCTCCTTCTTGAACTATTCACGAATGACGGAGTTGGAACGATGATTACAGCATCGATGATTTCCCTCTAAACCCGAAATGAGAAAGACGCTTATCACGAAAATGCCCGATACGCCAGGCGCTTTTCTTAAAGCAGGGCAGGTGATCTCAGACGCATGCGTAAATATCACCCGGGTCAGTTACAACAAAGCGGTTGATACCCACACCCTCTTCATAGATGTTGCCGGAACAGAGGAAAAAGTAAAGGCTGTCTCGGATGAACTTGCCAGGCTCGGTTATCTGTCCGATGATATCAGGGAGGCAAAAGTAATCCTGCTCGAGTTCCAGCTGCCGGATATCCCGGGATCTCTTCTTCCAATTCTAGAAACCATAACCCGTTACGATTTCAATATCTCATATATCAGTTCACAGGAAAACGGCACAGACCACCAGTTCTTCAAAATGGGATTGTTTATCGAGCATCCTGATGATATTAAGAGTTTCCTTGAAGACGCTGCCAGGCTTTGTAAAATACGTATTATTGATTACGATAAAAGCGAAAAAAACCTGGACAACACCGTTTTTTATATCTCATTTGCAAACGAGATTGCAAACAAACTCCATCTCGAACGAAAAGATACCCTTGACCTGATTGCGGACTCGAATCTCATTATGCAGATGCTGGATGAAAAGGATGAGTCTCCCTACAAAACCTTTGAGTATATCGGAAAGTATGCGGATAAACTCGCGAAACACAAAGGCAATATGTTCCAACCCCGGATTTCCCGGAGGAAAATTGACGACAACATCACCCTTCATCTGATTGAACCGCCGTGCGGCAGCAATATCTATATTTTAGAGGAGGGTAACTCGCTTCTTTTTGTAGATTCCGGGTTTGCCTGTTACCGGGAGGAGATGAATCAGATTTTTCATTCTCTGTTTCCTGCTTTTGATACAATGCAGAAAGAGATTGTCATTACCCATGTTGATACGGATCATTGCGGTCTGCTTGATTTGTTTGAACGGATATATCTGAGCAGAAATAGTTTTGAAAATTTTGTTCTGGAAAACAATGGTGAGGATAATTTCCGTGAGCAGAATCCGGCACATGCTCCGTTCTGCAGAATCGGAAGAATTCTCTCAGGCTACACGCCGCCGTCTCTCGATAAACTGACTGTAATCAATGAAAAGGGAGAGGATGATAATAAAGCGTTGTCATGGATTGGACATCTTGAGTTTTTCGGACTGAAGTTTGAGGTATACGAAGGAAACGGCGGTCATGTTCATGGAGAGATTATCCTGATCTGCAGTGAACACCATCTGATTTTTACCGGGGATATTTTCGTGAATGCTCAGGGTTTTTCCCCGGAACAGGCTGAGTTTAATATACTTGCGCCATATCTGATGACAAGTGTGAATATGGACTCCAAAAAAGCACGGCAGACCAGAGAAGCGGTATTTAATATGATGGGAATGGGAGAGTGGGTTGTCTGCGGGGGACATGGGGGAATCACCGGATATTGTAAATAAAATGATGACCGGGATTTTTCTGAATTTTATTCTCAATATATTTTTCAGAGACAAATACACCAGTTGATTCAATCTTCGGCACCAATTTATCTCTGAAGAGAGTATTCCGATGTTTATTTATAATGCCAAGCCCAATTTTTTTATCATGGGGTTAATTTGTCCGATGACAAAAGAGAGATGTATGGGCAAGGATTGTAAATTCTGGCGTGCCGATGCTAAAATTGATAATAAAGCTGATACATTTTATGAACTGGGAACTGGCGAATGCCTGTTTATCAAAGCGGCAAACAGCCTGATTTTGAGATAAGTATTACCCTGTTTCATTTTTTTATTCTGTATCGTGATTTTTGTGTTTCAGGTCTCTAATCATGACCTAAATGACGTTTCCTGATAGTCAGGACATTAAACAGGATTCAAAAAGAGGAGAGATTATTAATAACTGTTTTTCTACTGGCCATACTGCCTGTATTCCTTAACCACCTCACTCGATAACCAGCATGCTCCCGAAATATGTCTCATCATCCGCCGGCTCCACATAAATCAGAACATAGGTTTCTTTCATCATCTCCGGATTCCACACCTTGCTGTACATCAGCCCCCCGCCTTGATTAGACAGGGAAATTATCCCGCGAATGATTGACATATTATACGAATTATGCATACTCAGCTGATTTGTACCAACCAGCGATGGATCCATTGAATATGCCAGAAGCGTTCCGTCTCCCGAAACAGCAAACGGATACAACCCCTCTTGTCCGTACAAATCACTATCCGGATCATTAATCATATCCGTTACCGCAGGGATCCCTTCAACATTCGAAAGATAATCCATATTTCTCACCTGACGGACAAGTTCTTCCCGCTTATGATAGTCAAGATTGATTTCAGGGTAACTTGACTGATTGTGCAGATAAATTCCGGAACCAATGTACCAGTTATCGTTGACAGCCATCACATACGACAACTTGAACTCACTCACAAAATTATTGTGTGGGTTCTCATATAGGGAATACACAAAGCCGCCACCCAATTGAGCCTGGGCAATGGCTCGCTGAACATACTTGATACCGGTAGTATCCTGGAGATACCAGCGGTTTTCCCCAATCAAATCCGGCTGATAGGGAAGAGCCAGCACAGTTCCATTCATATCATAGGCAAAAATATACAGTTCACCATCTATGAAATCCCCATTCGGATTATTGAACTCGGAAAGAGCCTTTTCTTCACCCACGTTATTGGCATAAATATATGCATTCTCGACGAAACTCTTCAGTTCATCCACCGTAGTGTTCGTACCGCTTACTTCTCCGGACTCAGGAACATTATCGGTCAGGACAACGCGCCACTCCTTTCCACATCCGAGAGATATCGTATTCCATACAGCATTTACCTGTGTTTGGTTGCCCCTCAATGTATCGTAGAAGGGATAGGAGATGTTCCCGGTATCATTCGTCATAATGGTATTCACCATATTCCTGAGTTCAGTTGTCTGATAATATGGATCGGTTGTCAGATTTTTTGCAATCTCCACGGTATTTTCATCATAGAACTTCAGACCATCAGTATGCATGACCCATAACGTATAGCCGTATTCGTTCTTGAGATCCCCGGTGAGTCCGGAGAATAAACTATCCACATCATAGGAGAGCCGGAGCACTCCGTCATACTCTCCATTTGCATCATACACTGGCGTGATGATCATAAGCCCCCGGTCCCCATCCTGATACGTATAGAAGTCGGAGACCATGCATGACGATCCGGCGGTCTCAAGTACATCTAATGGATAATTAAGAACTGACACCGTCTCGCCTGGAACCCACCATGGGTCAAGATACCTGGTAGAGGAGATCATTGTATTATTCGTGTCGAATCTGCCAATCTCGATTGAGAGCGGAATCTCACTCCTGAGTTTATATAACGCAAGTTTAACTGAAGGGTCATCTGCGGGAAGACCATCCAGTTCACGTGCGGTATTCCACAAAGAGGAGGTAACATAGTTCATCTCATCATCAACAGTGTCAATTATCGGGAGAAGAGCATCGTTCATATCAGTTATCTGCTCATCAGAAACAGGCGTCAGATCAGATGGACCAGGGTTTATACAGCCGGCAGCACATCCGAAAAGCACGATGATACATATGAGAGTTAGTATTGAAAATATATCCCTGACCAATCAAATCACCAAATATTCCTTTAAAGATGTGGATGGAAAGTAATTATACTTAATTACTGAGGAGTTTTTTTGAAATTATCTCTCTCACAAGGGAATTCTGTGAGGAGACAAATTTATATTTAAAAGAGGGGTGAGACTTTTTTCGGGGCAGATATCCCGGGAAAGACCGGGGACCTGAGATAAAAAGGGAGAGTCTGACAGAAACTCAGACAGCCTCTTTTCCAAGATTGAATGCCTTTTCATTAATATTAACTGTCTTTGGCGGAACATTCCGGCGGACTGCCTCAAATAAAGATTCTACTGCAAGAGGCAGAGTATGAGAAGCTGCTCCAAGAAGAACGATGTTTGCAGCAAGCGGACTGCCTGCCAGAACCGCGATATCCGTCGCATTGACTAACACGACTTTTGCCGTACCGGCCCTCAGTTCACCCTCAACATCCTCCATTTTCGGGACAGGCTGCTTTGCCGAAAAGACCGAGGTCGGAACAACCATCTCACGATTCACGACCATAACGCCGTCGGGTTTCAGAAAATGACGGTAACGAAGTGCCTCCAGAACGTCGAACGCAATCAGGAGGTCAGCCGTTCCCGGAGCAATCAGCGGACCAAACTTGCCGTCGATTCTGATGTGGGTCTCAACCGATCCGCCGCGCTGGGACATTCCGTGGGTTTCCGCCCCCCTGACATGGCGCCCTTCGATTACGCAGGCATCACCCAGAACATTCGAGGCAAGGATCGTCCCCTGCCCGCCGATACCGACAATCAGAACATCAAAACTCTTTTTCATTGTCTTGCACCTCCACGGTGAATCGCGCCGGCAGGACAGATATCGGCACAGACTCCGCATCCTGTACATAGCTGGGTTATCTTTGAAGCACCGGATTCATCCGTCTCGATAGCAGGACAGCCATACTTCAGACACATCCCGCATTTGGTGCATATGTCTGCATCTACAATGAATTTGGTTCTTTTGATGCCAAGACGTTTGTTCATAATCACACAGGGCTGCTTGGCGATGATAACTTTCACACCAGGTAGTTCCTTCGCTTCACGAAGCGTCGCGAGGAGATAGGTGAGATCGTAGGGGTCGACCGTTTCCACATAGGAAACACCACAGGCTCTCACGAGTTCCTCAAGGGAAATTTTCGGCGATACTTCGCCCCTGGCGTTTATCCCGGTATTCGGGTTCGGCTGGTGTCCGGTCATGGCGGTAATCCGGTTATCCAGGATAATCACCGTCTGGTTTGCGTTGTTGTAAACCGCATTGATGAGCCCGTTCACCCCGGTGTGAAGGAAGGTTGAGTCACCAATGGTGGAGACGACATCCGTTCCCGGGCAAGCATGGGAAATGCCTGATCCGACAGTAATAGATGCCCCCATGCAGATTGTTGTGTCAACTGCTCCGAGCTGGAGACCAAGTGTGTAACAGCCGATATCCGATGGGAACACGCCGTCTTTGAAGACCTTCTTCATCGCGTAGAAAACCGAGCGGTGAAGACATCCGGCGCAGAGAATCGGCGGGCGGACGGCAACCGGGGCTTTGTCAGGAGAAGCAGGGTAGGTATTTTTACCAAATCCGGCTTTTTCCAGAGCCCCCGCGACTAATGCAGGAGAGAATTCTCCTTCGTGAGGCAGGTATCCGTCCAGTTTTCCATGGACAATGGTCGCAGACGAAGCCTGGAGGACTGCCTCTTCAATGACCGGCATGAGTTCCTCGACAACGAGGACTTCGGTATGCTGTGCAAGAATACCGGCAAGCCATTCCCGGTCGATCGGATATGCACCGATTTTTATGAGAGAGATGTCGTCCGGGATGATTTCCTCAACATAGGTGATGGAAATTCCCCCCGCAATGACAGCTTTTGTGCCGCGGATTTTGGCAGAGTTGAGACCGGACTCCACCAGATATTTTGCGACTTCCGGCTGTTTTTTTGTGAGAATCACGTGAAGCGGGCGGGTGTGTGCCGGAATCACAACATACTGTTTCGGGTCTTTGACGAACACGCCTTTGCGGATTGAAGCTGCCGGCATTCCAAGGGTGACATCTCCTTTCGAGTGGCAGATTCTCGTGGTCGGACGAAGAAGGACAGGAAGGGAGAATTTTTCAGAGAGTTCGAATGCAGTCCTGGTAAAGTCATGCGCTTCCTGGGCAGATGAGGGATCCAGGCAGGGAATCTGCGCAAACTTTGCGTACATCCGCGAGTCCTGTTCGTTCTGGGAACTGTGGGCAAACGGATCGTCCGCTGAAAGAACGACAAATCCACCTTTTGTCCCGGTGTAAGCCGAAGTCATGAGCGGATCTGCGGCGACATTTAAGCCGACATGCTTCATGGTGACAATAGACCGAAGACCGCACCAGCTTGCTGCAAGCGCGTTTTCGAAGGCGACTTTTTCATTTACTGACCATTCAAGGTAATACCAGGGATTTTCCCAGGCTCGAAGTTTGTCAACTACCTCGGATGATGGAGTTCCAGGATAACCGGAAACGAAGTCTACGCCCGCTTCAAGGCATGCGTGAGCGATTGCGTCGTTACCAAGGAGATATTTCTTGGGTGTCTCTTCTGCCATATCGTCATAATATTAGATATGATGAGTGAATAAGGCTACGCCATACGTAAGAATGTGATTTCATAACGTATTTATATGGCAACACCCTATGTAGTAAGGTAAAAGGGGGCTCGTAGCACAGCTAGGTGGTGCGCTCGGCTGATAACCGAGAGGTCATGAGTTCAAATCTCGTCGGGCCCATTCTTTTTCTGTTTTTCGGATTATTTTTACTCTAAAGTTATTGGTATTTTTCAACGCGCAGTGATTTATTACGGCAAATAGCTGATTTCGAAGACTGATTCAGCATAACACAATGATTCTGAACGCAGGAAATACCCGGAGACTGAATGCGCTTTGAGATTCCTGCTCTCAAAAGAGAACCTGAGTGAAAAAGGAACATTCTGTATTCCCGATATTTCAACACAACAAAACCGCATTCATTACAAAACTGCTTCAGAATATCTCAGAATCATTTTATTACACCTATCCCCAATAGTAAATTTTATGGGGTTTTGGTAATGGGCGAAATGAATACAAAACTGATTCAGGACAGATTAGTTGCATGCGGAGTGCGGGAATATACAGCAAAAGTGTATACCATGCTATTTTCTGTCGGTATTGCCAAAGCATCAGAACTGCATAAATTGACCGGCATCCCCCGCGGAAGAATCTATGAAACTCTCGACTACTTAGTTAAGATAGGATTGATCACAGAATATGGTAAAAAACCCACCTACTATTATGCAAAAGATGCGGAACTGGCATATCATCATCTGCGGGAACAGGAAATGCAGAGAATTGAAAAAATCGGCATCTGTCTTAAGGATCTGCAGTCTGTTTATCGTCCCTCGGAAGTAGCCAAAGTAACAGAATTCCACACTTCAAGCGCAATATCCACACAGGTCGACCTCAAATTAAAAAGGGCAAGAATAGATCTTCTGATTGTCTGCAACGATAAAGAAACGCTAAAATTGTATGCAGACATTATTGCCGAAACTGCAAAACGCATCCCGGTGTATCTGTTAGTAGCAACTGAAGAAATAGCTGAAGCTGCCCCGATTAAATGTTACATGACAAATGATACGATACAAAAAGAACTAATGGGGGTTTCATTTTTTACCGGAAAAGAGAAATATCCATACCGGATGTACTTTTACTGTGACCGGGAATCAACAATGGGAATCCTGAGATGCAGCGAAGAGATAGCTTATTCCACAGAGTCTGATGTCTATGCGGACTTTGTCGTCAAAAGTTTCCTCACTACAATCAAACCGGTGAAATTGAAATAATTACTATCGTCTGATTTCTAAAAAAGCAGGACCGTATTTTGGGATATTATAACATACTTGCCCCAAATCTTAGAAAACTTGATTTTTGCAGGGATAATGCATAGATTTATCATACTCGCCTGACTAATTACGACTGTTGCCTAACGGTCAACAGAGTAATCACTATGATAACAATTATTGCAAGATGTACCACGAAGAAAGATGCTGCCAGAGAATTACAGAAAGCAGCCCAGGAATTAGTCACAATCAGCCGGAAAGAGGGGGGAAACGTATCATACGACTTCTATGCAGACATAGCATCTCCGAATAAGTTCACCTTTATCGAATGCTGGAAAGACACCGCTGCAATCGAATCACACAATGCAAGCCCTCATTTCAAGAATTTCGTGGAGAAAGCCGGACCATTATTCGACGGACCTCTTGACATAGCTCTCTATAATAAACTTACCTGAACTCCTCTGATTAATCATAACCACTTTTTTACCCTTATCTCCATGTGAGATTTATTTCAGACAGGCTTGGATCCTTTATCACTGAAGGCATCAGGTGAAACTATCAGCATCGGAAGAGAGACGGGACACGGAAATCAGAAATGTAAGTACAGATTACTTTCTCTGAGATCACCAAAAATTTCCCGAATATTTTTTTCATTCATATTCTGTAACAAATCCATAAAAAACGCGCATTGAAATAATACCCACCAAAATAACGATCCATTTACTATCTTATGTTATCAAATATAAACTGGGTTATTTTATCTAAAAAACCTATGAAAAAACCAAAATACTGGATTTATACTCTATTCATGAGCTGAGAAACATCGACAAAAACCTAACATAACTGATACAAAGTATAACAGATTTACAATAGTTTATTGACATTTTTCAAGAATTTTCTCCTTAAGGAATAAGAATGAAAATCGACTTTTGACCCGCTCCTCAGTATCAGAACAATAATTCACAGGAAAATTATACTAATATTTATTACCAATAGAAACTAATTGCGTGTTCCTATGTATCTTCTCATATAAACAATCACGATGATTTTTGGTTATCACTTTTAACACTCATTTCATACATTTATTATTAATAAAATGAAACAACATTATATTTTTCACCGAAATATTTTGGTTATTAATTATATTTTATAATGTCCGGTTTCCCTGATACACCATCAATTTATAATGACAATTCATTATTGTTATTTGTCGAGCGGTACATTGGTAAAGATTCAGATGGAATACAGGCAATTCTGACAAAATCTAAAGATATCGGTCGACAATTATTTTTGGATGTGACATTACATGAAAACAATAAAAGGATTGGCAATGAAGCGGATCGGAGAGATCGGCTGGATTGAAAAAGAAGCACCAAAATGCGGACCTCTTGATGCAATCGTTACTCCTCTCGCCGTAGCACCATGCAGTTCAGATGTTCACACAGTCTGGGAAGGGGCACTAGGAGACCGCCATGACATGATTCTTGGTCACGAAGCTGTCGGAGAAATCGTCGAAGTAGGCTCCATGGTAAAAGACTTCAAACCCGGAGACCGTGTAATTGTTCCGGCTATCACTCCGGACTGGCTGTCCCTTGCAGCACAGGGCGGCTTTGCCCAGCACTCCGGAGGAATGCTCGCAGGCTGGAAATTCTCCAACTTTAAAGACGGTGTCTTTGGCGAACTCTTCCATGTCAACGAAGCAGACGCAAACCTTGCAATACTTTCCGACTCAATCCCGGTAGCCGAAGCATCAATGATTGCTGACATGGTCCCGACCGGATTCCAGGCAGCAGAACTTGCTGATATCAAACTCGGCGACACTGTATGCTGTATTGGGATAGGTCCTGTGGGACTGATGGCCGTCGCTGGTGCAAACCACATGGGAGCATCCCATATCCTTGCAGTCGGGAGCAGAAAGGACTGCGCAAATGCAGCACGCGGATACGGCGCGACCGACATCATCAACTACAAGAACGGTGACATTGTAGAACAGGTTATGGACAAGACCGACGGCAAAGGTGTAGACAAAGTCTGTATCGCAGGCGGAGATGTCAACACCATGCAGGAAGCAGTCAAGATGGTCAAAGCCGGAGGAAAAATCGGAAACGTCAACTACCTCGGCAAAGGTGAATTTGTCACGATCCCGCGTGTTGAATGGGGCTGTGGTATGAGTAACAAGTTCATCCACTGCGGGTTAATGGCAGGCGGCAGACTGCGGATGGAGAAACTCGCAAGCCTCGTAGAAGTCGGCAAACTTGACCTGTCTCCACTGCTTACCCACCGATTCAAGGGCTTTGACAAGATGGAAGAAGCACTCCTTCTGATGAAAGATAAACCAAGCGACCTCATTAAACCGGTTGTCACAATCAGAGAGTAAAACCCCATCACATTATTTTTCACACATAATGAAAAATTCCGGTATAATCCCTGCACTCAATTTGAGTCAGCACCGGAATCACTAAAAAAATATGATAGATAATCTCAGTTCTTCTTCTGCTGAAGGTAACCGAGAGTCAGATTGAGAGCGTCAAGCACATCCTCTTCTGCGAGGGCATATTCCCTGAGTGCCGAGTAGAGCATGTACAAAATATCATATCCGTAGAAAGCAAGAGCATCTTCAGCCGAAAGGGGCGAGGCATACGTGTCCACAACAAAACCGTCGGTTGAAAACATCAGCTCGAAGAGTTCGCCTTTTTCCGATGCAACACAGAACTGCTGGGTAACCTTCTTTTTCGGATCATCAGGCCGGAAATTCACCGGCTGCTCGGTCTTTCCCAGAATAATCATCTTGTCAGGATAGTATTTCTGGTCGTAGAGTTCACCTTTGGTATCCTGTTTTGCTCTCAGCAGGAACTCAGAACCCACATTTTTTACTACCGGAACAACAGCCGTAATCATTTCAGTGAGAAGTACGGTGTCCCCTTCCATGATTTTTGCAGAGGTATGTTCCTGCTTTTCTTTTGTTTCTTTGATGATGTCTAAAAGACGGTCAAATCCCTGCTCCACAATAGGGTCCATATAGTATATTTTGACTGTCCCGATAGATTAACTACGTGCCTTGTACCAAGTGTATTACAACAAATGGATTACTTCATTGCACTTAATCAGATTCTTATCCTGTTCCTTTTAATTGGCGTAGGATATTTTGCCAGACGTATCAAAATTTTAAACGATACGTCCGTCTCTTCACTATCGAAGTTTCTTCTGCACATCTGCATTCCTGCGATGATTGTTTACTCTATGCAGATTCCGTTCACCAGTGATGTTCTTCAGAAAGGAGAATATATGGTTTTAGCAGCGTTTGCCTATTACGGCATTGCTTTTCTGGTCGCATGGTTTGCTCCGATTCTGATGCGGGCAAAAAAAGAAGAGTATGGCGTATTCCGGTTCATGATTATGTTCTCGAACTCGATGTTCATGGGATTTCCGATTCTTTCAATGCTGTATGGTCAGGATGTAATATTTTATGCGGCGATTTTCAATATCCCGTTTACCCTGCTTACGTTTTCGGTCGGCATCTGGATTCTTACATCACATGAAAAGAGTAACGGGAAGATATCATTCAATCCGAAACTCCTCTTAAACGCGGCATTTCTTTCAACAATTGTGGGACTCATCTTCTTCATAACATCGTTTTCGATTCCCGACCCGATTTACAGTTCGCTCGAGCTTTTAAACAATGTTACAACACCGCTTTCCCTTGTGGTTACCGGAGGGTTCCTTGCCCAGTTGAAGTTTTCGTCGATTTTCAGGAACGTACGACAATATATTGTGGCAGCGGTTCGCCTTCTCGGCATGCCGGTTATTTCTTTTGTGATTTTCTCACAATTTATTGACGATCCGCTGATTCTCGGTATTATTGTGGTAACTGCAGGTATGCCGGCTGCGGTAAATACAGTAATGCTCGCTGAAGAGCATAAGGCTCATCCGGATATTGCAGCCCAGGGAATTTGTATTTCAACATTGCTCTGTCTGGTTACCCTGCCGCTGATAGCAATGTTTTTGACAGGATGAAAAAAGGAAGTTACTTTTCTCCTCTTCCAAGCTGCCTGTGGGCTTTGCCAAGATGCTGGGCCCCTAGAGCTCCAAGGAGAGATAACTCCCCTGCCAATACTCCGGCCGCCACTATCTCAGCAAAGGCTTTTGAGTTGTCACCCGGATTTTCCGCCCCGCCGGCTACGCCCAACATATTCAGACAGGCATTCTGCGTAGCAAGTCCGGTTCCCCCGCCAACAGTTCCAACCTGAAGTGAGGGGAGAGTGACCGAAACATAAACCCCGCCTTCAACCGAATCAACCGTAGTAATTGCATTACTTCCCTCCACCACATGAGCAGGATCCTGCCCGCAGGCGATGAACATTGCGGCGATGACATTCGCGGCCTGGGCATTGAACCCGAGCGAGGCGGCACGCGCAGAGCCGGTCAGATTTTTGCGGGTGTTGACATCGATGAGCGTAGCTGAATTGGTTTTAAACACCGTTGAAACAAGTTCATCGGAAAGAAAAACACCGGCGGAAATTGTTTTGCCGCGACCTTCAATGACGTTGATAGCCGATGGTTTTTTGTCGCAGCACATGTTTCCCGATACAGAAATTAATTTCGCCCCGGTCTCTTCTTCGATAATGCGGGAGGCAGCTTCGGAGGCAATAGTTGCCAGGTTCATTCCCATCGCATCCTTTGTGTCGAACTCAAACCGGATATAGACGCTTGTGCCTGCCGTATACGTAGTAAGTCCGATAAGTTCTCCGTGATGTGTGGTTTCCTCAGCTGCAATTTTCAAAAGGAGGAGATTATCCTCGGCCCATCTGGCAGTTTCTGCTGCATGGGACACACTCTTCGCAGAGAAAACCGGAGCGCGTGTCATACGATCCCTCAGAATTCTTACCTCAGCGCCTCCTGCTTTTGTGATAGCCCCGCAGCCCCGGTTTATCGAGGCGACGAGAGCTCCTTCGGTTGTGGCAAGCGGGAGCCAGTAAGAGTTTTTGGCATATTCCCCTTTGACAAGTATTGGTCCTGCCACGCCGACCGGAACCTGGATGCAGCCAATCATATTCTCGATATTTCTGGTAACTGCCCGGTCAATTGGTATAGTATATTTCCCGACATCGGACAAATCCGCATGGGTTTCCTCTTCAATATACATACGGCGAAGAGAAACTGCCTCATCTGCCGGCATATTTTTTTCCAGTGCGTAGAGTTTCAATTCTCCCGATCGAATCTTTGACAAAGGTTCATCCATACGAATACAATGGTAGGAACTGACTAATACATTTTTCTGCCTGTCGGAACATATAATACTCAAGTCTATGCAGAGATACGCTCATATTCTGGATCTTGT
>DATESH010000133.1:0-4301 GCA_035270965.1 Methanocorpusculum sp. | reverse complement strand
TGGATGCCAAAGTTGTTGTTGACGGGAAAATCGTCACCGCAAAACTCCCCTCTGATGCTGACGAGTTCGCACATGCCATTCTCTCGGTAATTTCCTGAATTATATGACCGATGACCCTTCTGCCGCAACCCGGAACATCTCCGTTGGAATGGAACTCTTTAATGCCGGAAAATATGACGAAGTCATATCCTTTGCATCCGGCACGAGCGATCCCGCTCTCCTTCTCCTCGCTGCCCGAAGCTACACACAGACAGGTCATTATGATACTGCTGAATCTCTCTTAAAAGATCTCATCAGGATCATGCCCGGCTCCTCATATCTGCACAGTTATCTCGGGCTCGTTCTCGAACACACAAATGAACATCTTGCCCGTGGAGAATATGCAAGCGCTTTGATTCTTGACCCGGACAACAAATCCGCCCTTCGGAGTTATGCCGGAATCCTCATGAAAGAGGAGGATTTCCGCGGTTCCATCCCCTCGCTTCGTGCCCTGGTCCGCCTTGAAAACAACCCGGACGACATCAGAAAACTCATGGATATTCTGACCCGGGTCGGCGAACCCAAAGAGGCAATCGCCTTACATCTTCAGAACTTCGGCGGGGAGACATTCAGTCATGAATACATCGAGGCACTCTATGCTGACAAGGAATACAAAAAGGCGATGAGCCTCTCCCTTCGTGCATGGAATACGGTAAAAGATCTCGTATATCTCAGACAGAGTCTTGATGCACTTGCCTCGCTCGACCCGGCCGGAGCCGAAAACGCTTATCGTTCCGCTATCGACAGTCTCGAGGAAGCGAACATAAGTAATGAGACTGTTTTGCAGATTCGGTTCTCCTTTGTTCTCCTCGAAAAACTTCTCGGGAATTATGCATATGCAAGATACGAACTCGGCGAGCTTCTCAAAATAAATAGCGACCCGGTCTACCGTCTTGTCCAGGCGGAAATTGAAATCCGCCTCGAAAACGGCGACGCGGCGAATACTATCTACCGCACGCTGATAAACGAACTCTGTTCGGGCGAAGATGGAGATTATCTTACGCAGGAGCTCGTCATCTCCAAATTTTCCGTGTTTCTGTCGGTCGTCCGCTCAAAGGAGGAAGTTGCAGGAATTATCAGCATTATCCTGTCTCCTTATCCGACCGCGGTGTGCCTGTCAAGTATCGGCAGAGCATATGAGGAGGCAGGCTCTGTAACCCAGGCGAGAGACTGGTATTACCGGGCATACCGTTCGGATTATATTTACGGCGGGGTCGCCTATGCGGGATTTCTCAAACGTTCCGGAAATGAACGCGAATGCGAAACCACAATCCGTTACATGCTGACAAATGCGAAGCAGATTTCCGACATAGAAAAGGTTGCGGATTCTGTTTTCAACGGCGAAGAAGGCATCTATAATATTATCAAAGCAAAGGACATGGTCATAAAAAAACTCAGCGGGGTTACCGAAAAGCTCTCTTCCAACGGGAAGGAGATGCTTTCAGCCGGCTACCTTTATTCCGCAATCGATGCACTGGAACGCCAGGACTATGAGACCTGTAAATGGTGCTGTCTTGCCGGAATCGATGTCCTCCCATGCTATCCTGAAAAGATTCGTGTGACGGATTTCACAGATGTCCTTTCACGCCTGAAAGGCAGGGCTCTTGCCGAAAAACCGGTTATTGTTGACACGTCCGCTGAATCTGAAGAACCAGTAGAGGAAAACTTTGATCTTTCGTTCCTTGACGAGCGTGAGAACGCGGTCTTCCTTTTCTTAAAAGAACACCGCGAGGCGACCGAGATGGATCTGCGGGCAATTCTTCAGACCCGGCGGGTGGCCGGCATTGTGAATTCCATGCTCACCAAACTCGCTGAACGGGGAATTTCCCTCATCGAAAAACGCGGTCTTGGGGAACGCGGAGAAGTGTATGGTTATATCGGAACATAATGGACGAAACGACCGGAAACTGGAAAGCGTCGGGATTATCAATGCCCTCAGGCGTGGAACGGTTCCGGGTGCCGGGCTTTCACGGCTCGCGGTCGGTCTTTCCACCGAGGAGAAAGTCCTCACGTCACAGCTGGAGTATGTTGCGAGCGGGCATGCCGACTGTAAGTTTGTCCGCGGAGAATATGGTTCGGGCAAGACCTTTCTGATTTCCCGGGCAGTGGAGATTGGTCAGGCTCAAAAGTTCGTGACGTCTCATGTTGTGATTTCTCCGGATACTCCGCTGCACAAACTCCAGGCGATTTACGCAAAGATCTGCTCGGGGCTTACCACCGGGACCGAGGAGCATGCTCTGAAGAGTATTATCGATACCTGGATTTACGGCATCGAAGACCGGCTCATCGAGACAGGCATAAAAGAAGACGATCCGCAGCTTACTGAGTTGACGGCAAAAGAGATCGAGTCGGTTCTCGCACGGGTGAGCGGGCTGAGTTCCGGTCTTGCGGCCGCTCTGAGAACATATTATCAGGCGAACAACCGCGAAGATTTCGCGACAGCCCAGTCGGCGATCGGCTGGGTTTCGGGCGAGTCGACGGTCGGCCGCAGTTTCAAGTCCCAGGCCGGCATTAAAGGGAGCATTACGGAAGGGGATGCCCTTTTATTTTTGAGGGGGCTGGTCTATGTGATAACCCAGGCAGGGTATGCCGGGCTTATAGTCAGCTTCGATGAAGTGGAGACCGCCCAGGCTTTTGCCCGCCCCCAGCGGGAAAAGGGCTACATCAATCTTCGTCAGATTGTGGATATGATTGATAAAAATGAACTTTCGAACTGCTTTTTCCTGTTTGCAGGGACACCTGCCTTTTTCGACAGTTCGAAAGGAATCCGCTCGCTTCCGCCCTTATATGACAGGATTGGTATTATTGCCGAAGACGGATTCTCAAATCCCATGCAGACCCAGATTGTTCTGAAAAAGTTCGATGTGGATAAACTGGACGAGGTCTCCCGGAGAGTCATGGAGATTTATGCAGATGCTTTTTCGGAAGTCGACAAGACCCGGGTGTCTCCAAAGTTCATCAAATCGATGATCGAAAAAGTTACCAGCCGTTTCGGCGGCAGGGTGGATGTCGTCCCGAGGCTTTATCTGCGTGAGTTCGTGGATGTCCTGGACAAATGTGCTCTGTATGAGGATTATCAGCCGATGGAGAAGTATGCCTTTGTTCCCGGAAACAGCGCTACCGTTTTGAAGGAAGAAGAAAAGGCAGTAATGGAAGTTGCCTGGTGACGCGAAGCGGCGCCAGGATTGAACAAGGAGTTTGACTTGTGATTGCCTGGTGACATGAAATGTCAGCATGGCTGAACAAATCAGTATGGGAATTTTTCTCCAGGAATCATTTGACCAATGTCATTGATTTGAGGAGTTCTTCCAGATTACTATTCAGATAGATATCTGATTCGATTGAGTATGCCGTCTTGTTCTCTCCCGCGTCAAGAACGCCCAGTGATGACTCGCGGTCGATGCAAAAATATATCAAATATTTAAATCGGTCTTTCCCGGTATATAATACCGCCTCGATTTGTTTTTTTTGGGATTTGTTGTCGGTCATATAACATTTGATAGGTGCTGCTTTTGCAACCTCTTCATTCATGACTATCAGGAAGGTCGGAATCCTGTGTGCTGCTTCACGAATCAGATCTGCGTATTTTTCCAATGTCTCCCTATCATGACTTACAATAACTATCTCCTTTTTTGCACGATTTAGCCTGAATGCGATTTGGATCTCGATTGCGGTCTGGGTATGATATTCATTTACCTGCAGAACCGTTCCGGGGTGATTGATTTCCTGAAGATCTTTTAAACATGAACGGATTTCCCTGAGCTTCATCATTTCGGCATCGTAGATGCTGATTAATGTTTTTTCAGCTTCACAAACCTGATAATATTGAGGATTAGATCCAAATTCTGTGACAAATCCACCCTCATGCAGCTTCTGAAGGGTATCATAGATTCGTCCTCTGGGAATTTTGGTCAGCTCATATAACTCTGAAACTTTAGCTATGCCGACGGTAAACAAGGTAACATAAATTATTGCATCATATTCGCGAAAACCCGTTGCAACCAATCGTTCTGTGATGGATTTCAGCATCTCATCATCCATTGTTCTTTTCACAGTCATCATTCCATCTATCTGTCTTTGCAGATAACAGTTTTTTTAATTGTTATACTCTGAAATAAATCTTGTGTTATCAGAGGTAAGCAAAATTTGCCACCCAAAAAAAGGTTTTGAAAAAGAATTATTGTTTAGGTCTTTCCCTTTACCAGGTAATGTGAACGACCGGTTTGATCAGATGTTTCGGCTTTTCATCCATTAACTTGAAT
>DATESH010000132.1:0-2145 GCA_035270965.1 Methanocorpusculum sp. | reverse complement strand
CTTATTTTACAATCGTTTTATAATTGATTCTGCTGCACCATAGACGGCGTTCATATCGGGTTTCATGATTGCAACCGGTACATCCACGATTTTTTCGACGAGTGATGCGAGTATCGGTGCGCAGATGATTCCGGAGGCTCCATCGTTTCTTGCACGAACTGCCATTACCAGGCAGTCATCCAGAGAATTTGCTGCATAGCCTTTTATCCGATAGTCGGTCCCATTAGCCGGGACTTTTGTTCCCTCTATTTCATCAATAAGGAATTTTGCCGCAATGAGGGCGATGAATTTACCATGGTGAGGCGAGAAGACCATAACGATTTTTTTGACGGTAGATAATCTGGGGTCACGTTCACCGGAAGCAATTTTATAGAGGGTAACCGCAGGTATATGAGTCAGTTCTGAAAGCTGACGGATGCTTAAATCCCGCCGTTCCAGTTCTTCAGACAAGGCGACACGGAAGTCGGTCTCAAAAATTCGCTGTTCAAACATATTAGTATAATATTGTATATTATACAAAATAAAATATATCATTTTGCACGCAGAGCCCGCCATAATTTTACCTGAATTACTACCATTTTAGTCGAATCCCGCTCATGGTATCTTTTGGTAACTTAGTGGTGAGTTTATCATAGTATAAATCAATACTACTCCACATAAAGGTGATTCTTCTGGAAAAAACTGAGCACACGGCGATTTGCTTCTACCCGCTGCACGGGATAATGGATACGATAAGTAAAAAATGGTCACTGATGATTATCGCCGTAATCGGAAACTCGGGATCTTCCGGATTTAACGAATTAAAGCGGGGACTGTGCGAGGTAAGTTCGAAAACACTTTCGGCAACCCTGAAGGAACTCGAAGAAAAAAATCTGATCAGCCGAAAAGTTATGGAAACTACCCCGCCAACAGTCAAGTATTGCCTGACCGTATCCGGATGGGAATTACGCGAACTCCTGATACCTCTTCTCATATGGGTGATGAAAAACGGAGGGCATGAAGAGGTAGGATGCCCGATTCATATGCATCAGGACGAGTCACCAGTTGATAAAGACAAAACAGATACGTCCGTGCCGGAAGACTGATCAGTCTTCCTTTATTTTTTTCTTCGCCACTATCTTGCCGTCGATATTTTTCGGCAGAGGTATGGAGGTGACCCGAATTGTCCGGTTCACATCTTTTGCCGTCTTGCTTTCCGGCATTTTAATTGCCGCACTGCTATCTTTTGGTTTTTTAGAACTGCCGGCCTTCATCGGACTATCTCCATCATTCGGGCGGGGATATGATTTCACATGAACCTGTCTGTCCTTTGTATCATTCGGACGCTGGGCACCAGCCATACGAATATAACCATCAGTTTCCTTCGGACGCTGTGAACCCTTTACAGTTGAGACAGAACCTTCAAGAATGCCGGATTCGGTTTTATCCGGTTTCTTCCGGGTTCCTGCACTCAGTTTCGTGTCAGAATCATACATTTCCCTGGGTTTGCCGTTCCCTCCCGCATCCACCTGACCGGACAATACGTTATCCACCTTCTTATCACGCTTTGGAAGCGGAACCATCGTATCGGGTTTTTCAACCTTCTTGGCACCGCCAACAGAAATCTGCGAGTCCTTTTTCTTCGGAGTCGTCTTTTTTTGCGGGATGGGGGCCGGACCGATTTCAAAGAAATCATCCTCATAATCCTGTTTCTGTTTTAAAACGGTATTTTCCTCAAAAATATCCTCATCTTCAAATTCCATTGGTGCACCTTTCACTTCTTCCTGATTTTCCGATAAAACAACCGGGGTTTCTTCAAATAGTATTTCATCCGCTGCCATCGTCAGACGCGGGACATCAAACCCGGAGATCTCCTCACCAGCGTATACTTTGTTCTGCTCTGACTCATAGATTGCCCGGATTTCATCAAGCTCGGTAATCCGCGGGACATTCTGGATACCGGACAGAACAATGATGACACCAACGTACTTCATGGACGTCACCGGGTAGTCACCGGCACGCATCTCAAGCCCCCTGATACTTCTGTCAATCCATTTTCGAACAGTCTGGAATCCTTTCATGGAGAGTTCCTTCGATGGACCGGCGATGAGAATCAATGCCTTGTCTGCCGAGGTGAGATCGCAGGGTACAGAGACTTCCTCATAC
>DATESH010000131.1:0-11199 GCA_035270965.1 Methanocorpusculum sp. | reverse complement strand
GTTCTACCAAAACTTAAGGAACCTTCGGCAATCTACAACAAGTGATACTCCTTCCTTCCCGTAAATGAACAGTATACTAATATCCTATTGAAACCTCATAAATACTGGTTGAATAATTTATGATACTCGTACCTGATACCAGCGTCGTCATTGACGGCCGCGTTACTGCCCTGCTCGAGAAAGGGGAATACTGTGACGCAACGATAATAATACCTGAAGCAGTCTTTGCCGAACTCGAGGCACAGGCGAACCAGGGAAGAGAAATTGGCTTTTCAGGTCTCGCCGAACTCCAAAAACTCTGTGTTCTTGCAAAACAGGGAAGAATTACCTTACAATACGTGGGAGAGAGGCCAAGACTTGAACAGGTCAAACTTGCCGGCGGCGGCGAGATTGATTCCATGATCCGGGCGGTTGCTATAGAATATGGAGCGACCTTCCTTACAAGCGACTATGTCCAGGCAGAAGTTGCCAGAGCTAAAGGTCTTGAAGTAATCTACCTGAAATCCGAGATGGTAAACAGCTTTGCCCCGCTTATGGTTGATGAATTCTTTGACGAAAACACCTTTGCCGTATATCTGAAGGAACGTGTGGCTCCATGCGCTCGCAAAGGGACAATCAAAGAGTCCCGCCTTGTCCAGATTCGCGAAGCTCCCGCAACCGAATACGAACTGCGTGCAGTGGCTCAGGAATGTCTTGAGCGTGCAAAACGCCATCCTGACGGGTTTGTCGAAGTTGAGATGCCCGGTGTGACCGTGTCCCAGATAGGTTCTATGCGGATTACGACAACCCGCCCGCCGTTTTCCGACGGAATAGAAATAACCATCGTTCGTCCTACCCGTGAAGTCTCCTTCGAATCCTACAACTATGCAGCCGCATTAAAAGACCGGCTGAAAGAAGGAGCCGGCGGCATGCTCATCATCGGGACTCCCGGCTCAGGCAAATCCACGCTTGAACAGAACATTGCTATCTATCTTGCAGCCCAGAACTTCATCGTCAAAACCATCGAGTCGCCTCGTGACCTGATGGTTCCGGACTCAATTACCCAGTACACAGCTCTGGACGGAAGTATTGCCGCGACCGGTGAAGTGCTCACTCTTCTCCGCCCGGACTATGTAGTCTTTGATGAAATGCGGAGAAGTGATGAACTGGCAGTCTTTGCCGACCTCCGCTTATCCGGTATCAAAGTCATTGGCGGTCTTCATGCGAAATCCGCTCTTGATGCAATGATCAGACTTTCAAGCCTTGTCGACCTCAATCTCATCCCGCAGATTGTTGCGACCATGGTCTTTGTGAAAGCTGGCGACATATCCGAAATTTATAATGTATCCTCCGGCTTTGGTGTGCCTAAAGCCCTTGAACAGATCGGCGATCCGCAGATTCGTCCGATTGTCAGACTCACTAATATAATCACTCAGGAAACCGCTGCCGAAGCATTCCGTTACGAAGGCGAAGTGATGGTTACTCCGGCAACCGGTCTTCCGAAAGTCACGCCGATAGTTGTGCCAAAAGCAAAAGCAGCTCCGGTATCTATGCCTGCACAGGCTCCGGTGCAAAAAACCCAGATGCCGGTAGAAACACCCGAACCGGTTCAGCAGGAAGAACGCTCGGCTCCGCCGGTACACTCCATGCCGACCTACGAAGTTACCGATGACAACCCGGCATGGCTCGTTCTGGAAAAGGAGATTCAAAACGAAATCCGCCGGTTTACCGAAGGCGACATTGTTGTTCGTATGATTACCGATACCAAAGCGGCTGTCTATATTGAAGATGCAGACGTACCTGCCGCTATCGGAAAAGCCGGTAAAAATATCGCCGCTGTCGTTAGCAAAGTCGGCATCGGAATCGACGTACGTCCACTAAGCGACCTTCCGGGACGGGAGGTCCTTACCAATGACGTACCGGCACCCTCAAACGGGTCTGCCGGGTTTAAGATTAAAAGCGAGAAAAAGCAGTTATCCATCCTCTGTCCGGACCACGCAGGCAAAATCGTTGACCTCTTCTCCGGAAAGGAATATCTGTTCACCGCAACCGTTGATGATTACGGTGAAATTCATCTCGCACGCAACTCAAGTATTGCGATGGAAATGGTCCGGCGCTACGGTGCTAATGAGGAACTCAAAATCCGACCCGTCGATTAATAATATAGGAGAGAAACAACTATGGCAAAAAACCTGGTAATGACTGAGGTTGAACAGGAAATCCGGAACAAATGGAATACGGTATTTCAGTCAAACCCTGATGAATCAAAAGACAAACTCTACGTAAACGTTGCCTTCCCGTACCCGAGCGGCGCAATGCATGTCGGTCACGGCAGAACCTACATCATTCCCGATGTAATCGCCCGTTTCTGGAGAATGCAGGGAAAGCAGGTGCTTTTTCCGATGGCATTCCACGTTACCGGAGCTCCGGTGCTTGGAATTGCAAAACGTATTGCAAAGCAAGATGAAAAAACCCTCAAACTCTATGGCGGTCTCTACCGTGTACCGCAGGAGACCCTTGCCAACTTCACCGATCCGATTGTAATTGTCAACTATTTCGCTGACGAGTATGAGCGGGTAATGAAACAGCTCGGTCTTTCCATAGACTGGAGACGCCGGTTTACCACTATCATCCCCCAATACAGCAAGTTCATCGAATGGCAGTATACCCACATTTATGGTCAGGGGAAAGTCATCAAAGGCGAATACCCGGTCAGATACTGTTCGGCATGTGACCAGCCAGTCGGAGACCACGATCTGCTTGAAGGCGATACTGCTGAAATCATGCACTTTGTGTTCGTGATGTATCAGTTCGGTGAATACCAGATACCGTGTGCCACCCTCCGTCCCGAAACTATCTTTGGTGTCACCAACCTCTGGGCAAATCCGGAAACCACCTACATCAAAGCCGAAGTAGACGGTAAAAAATGGATTATCAGCTCTGACGCCGCTGACAAACTCCGGTTGCAGAAACATGTTGTCAATGAGCTTTCGACCATTCAGGGAACCGAACTCATCGACAAAGTCGCGAAAAATATCTATACGGGCTCTGACATTCCGATTCTTCCGGCATCGTTCGTTGATCCGGATATGGGCTCCGGTCTTGTCATGAGCGTCCCGGCTCACGCTCCGTTCGATTACATCGCACTGCGTGACCTGCAGGAAAAAGGCAGATATACGGATATTACGCCGATTCCGTTAGTCACTGTTCCAAACTTTGGCACAATCCCGGCAAAGGACATAGTCGAGAAGTATAGAATCCCGAACCAGGATGACCCGAGAATGGATGAACTCACGCAGGAACTCTACTCTGCCGAGTTTTCCAAAGGAAAGCTTAACGGGAACTGCGGACCGCATGCAGGTAAATCTGTTCGTCAGGCACGTGAGGATGTCACCCGCGAGTTTACCGAGGACCGCGGTTCCATCATCTTCCATGAGATGAGCCAGAAACGTGTCATCTGCCGCTGTGGAGGACGTGTCTATGTCAAGATTCTTGATGACCAGTGGTTCCTGAACTACGGCGATCCTGAATGGAAAGCACAGGTTCATGAGCAGCTCCCGAAAGTGGAACTTGTTCCGCCTGAAGTTCGTGCTGAGTTCGAGAGAACCATTGACTGGCTCAAAGAGTGGCCGTGTTCCCGCCGTGTCGGTCTCGGAACCCATGTTCCCTGGGACAAAAAATGGCTGTTCGAGCCGCTCTCCGACTCGACCATCTACATGGCTTACTACACCATTTCCCACAAGATTACAAATATTCCGGCTGAGAAACTCACGCCTGCCGTCTTTGATTACATCTTCCTTGGAAAAGGTGACCCAACTTCTCTGCCGGTCGACGAAGCTACCTTACATGATCTCCGTTCCGAGTTCCTCTACTGGTATCCGTATGACTACCGGTTCAGTGCAAAGGATCTGATTTCGAACCACCTCACCTTCCAGCTGTTCCACCACAAGGCAATCTTCCCGGACAACCTCCAGCCAAAAGGCATGGTCGTTTTCGGGATGGGTCTCTTAAACGGGATGAAGATGTCCTCCTCAAAAGGCAACGTCTTCCTTCTGGAAGATGCGGCAAACGAGTTCGGTGCCGATACCGTGCGTATGTTCCTTGTGGGTTCTGCCGAACCCTGGCAGGACTTTGACTGGAGAAACGAACTTGTTCTCTCTGTCAAAAAACAGATTGAGCGTATGTGGCAGATTATTCTGGATTCAGCCGATGCATCCGGCACGACGCCGATTGACGAATGGCTCGAATCCCGTATGCAGCGCAGAATCATGGCAACCACTAAGTGTTTCCGTGCCTTCCAGACCAGACAGGCTCTGCAGGAAGCGTACAACGGTGTTGCTTCCGACCTTGCCTGGTACCGCAGACGGCTTCCCGAGGGTTCAAACGGTGGCGCAGTCCTGAAAGATGTCATGTCCGAATGGATCCGCCTGATGGCTCCGGTCATCCCGTATACCGCAGAGGAACTCTGGACAGAAACCGGACACGAGGGGCTTGTTTCATTTGCAGACTGGCCTGTTGTCGATGATTCCAAGATCAACAAATCCGTTGAGATCTCTGAGGAACTGCTCCAGAGAACGATTGACGATATTCAGTCCATCTTAAAACTCGTTCAGATCGAGGCAAAGAAGGTTACCCTCTTTATCGCCCCGCAGTGGAAGCGTGAGATATTCACCATCGTCGCCGGTGTCGAGGATAAACGAAATGTCGTCAAGACCGTGATGACAAACGAATCGCTCCGTGCAAAAGGAAAAGAGGCAACCGATGCTTCACTCCAGACAGTCAAGCTGATTCACTCGCTTTCGCCGGAACTTGTTTCCTCAATCGCAGAAGGTGTTGATGAGTGGACCATCTTCAAGGCGGCAACCGCTTTCATCGAAAAGGAATGCAGGCTCACCGTGGAGATCCTTCCGGCAGAGGAAAGTGCCCAGCCGAAAGCAAAAGCTGCTCTCCCCTTCAAACCGGCACTTATTATTGAGTGAATCTCACTCAAACCTTTTTTAACAGATACCTGAGTGTATCTTATTCCATGTTCGTGATTCTTCGGATGTAAAGTGAAAGACGGCTAAAAGCCTGAACACAAAATTACGTATGCCAAATCTCAAAAAAAAATCTTAAAAAAATATTATTCGCTCTTCCCGGTAGCCTTTTTTGCCCGCTTTACCCGTTCCTTCGTAGTAAAACAGGTCACAAGATCCAGATACTGCCGGAATTTCTTGTTGGTATCCAGAATAATTTTATCCGCTTCTGCATCCGGCATCGAAAGAACTGTTGAATCCGTTTCGGTATCCATAAACACGGTCTTGTTCTTCTCTCCCGGCCAGACTTCCAGGCGGATCATACTTCCATAGGATATACTATAATGCCCGCCATTTATTCTCGGTTCAACCGCGAAAATGGATGTAAAGCCTGTTTGAATTCTCTCCTCGAGGTCACTGGTGTTCCCCCGTTTGACTTCATATTCCTGCATACCTTATAGTATGAACGGCTATTCTAAAATTAGTTGTCTTCGGGTCACGCACATTATCCGAAGATTTATCCCTGTTAACGGAGAGTAAACTTTATGGAAATAAGTTCAAGCGGATTTTCTGCCGGCACACACGCAGATGTGGATGCAATCGTTCGTATCTCTGCCGAAATCCCGTCTTCAAAAGAGAGCATTCTCATCGCAGGATTTCCGGGATCCGGTCTTGTCGGGAGCATTGCTGTCCAGTATCTGGTAGATAAACTTGCCTTCACTCAGATCGGCAACATCGTAAGCCCGCTTCTTCCGTCAGCCTCCCTCGCCGCCGATGGGCTTGCCCAGGCACCTCTTCGTCTCTATGAAAAAGACAACCTGCTTGTCTTCCTCTCGGATGTTCCCGTACCTGAAGGAGGTTCATATATTATCCCTGCCAAAATTCTGGCATGGCTCTTAGCACGCACGACTATAACGGAAATTGTAGTAATAGGCGGTGTTATTACCGGGGGGACTGGTGAACGGGTATTCGGTGCAGCAACAACAAAGGAAGGTATTGAGAAAATAAAAAAGTCATGTCTTATCCTGCCTGCACTCAACATCACCGGAATCACCGGCGGGTTCCTGACCGAAGCCTGTATGTGGAAGGTCCCCGCTATCGGCTTTTTAGTGGAAACAAACTACGACGTCGATTCGCGTGCCGCCGCCGCAGGTCTGGACGTCATCAGTTCCCTGTATAAATTCAAAATCGATACAATGCCGCTTATCACTCAGGCCGATACTATAGAACCAATGCTCCAGAAACTCGCAGATGATGTGAAAAACAGCAATGTCCAGCCGCCAACATCATTTGGTCATGACATGATGTACGGGTAACCCCCTTTTTTATACCGGAAAAATATTTTCTCCCCTCTTACCGCGTATATATGCCAAAAAAAACTGGACTCCTGCAATAAGTAGGGCGAATCCAATCCCAGTATAGAGAAATGCAATAAAAATATCCGGGCACAATCCCGATACGCGAAGCCCGATACCGAATGTTATCATAAACGCCATGATAAGGTATGCCTGTTTATTGAAAAATCGATAAACATGTTGCCTTTCTTCCTTATAACTCTGTATCCTCGCTGTATGTTTCTTTACCATTTTCCGAAAGATCAGGTTATGAAACAGAAGAAAAACCATGGCTGAGAGTCCTATCATCCACAATGTCCACACCCCATGCGCTGCTTCCCATCCAATCCGTATGATATTGAATCCGACAAAGAACCAGATGACTCCTGCTATCAGAATCAGCTCTGCTTTCTTCACTCTCAACATCGGGCTCATTTTTTATCTCTTCTCTCACCATATCTATGGTTCATATGTATACATAAGCATTTTTTCTCTTCACTGCAGATACAGGAGTATTTATCAATATGAAGCACGAATAGTATAAGGCGTTACAAACGTGGGCCTGTGGCTTAGCCAGGATATAGCGTCGGGCTTCTAACCCGAATGTCGGGGGTTCGAATCCCCCCAAGCCCGTAATCGCTTTTTTAAATATCTAAGACCATTACCTTTATATATTTACCCAACTCTTACTTGTTAAGACAGTTTACGGAGGTGAACTGCCAAGATACGTGAAAAAGCTGCAAGGGTTGACCATACTTCATAGCAAATATGGAGAATTGTATAGCTGTTTGAATGCGTCTCTTTTGAATTCTTTATCTGGTATATCAGCCTATTATATTATATTCATGTCATCCGAAACTTCCGGGAACCATCTTTCATCCGCCAGCAATCTCCTTGATGCCGCAGAAACCTATTTCCACGAGGGAAACCCTGATGCTGCTCTTTCAGCCATTGAAGAGGCTGTATATAATCTGAGAGAGGCGGGCGTCTCAATCCTTGCAGAGATCTCCGGTCCGGATATAGATGCGCTGGAAAGTCGACCCGCAGCAATTCTGCGCAGATTCGCAGAAGAGTCGGGTATCATGCCGGAAAATTTTGTACCTGCCCTTTCACTCACCCCGATACCCGCATCGCTTGGTGGGGGCTTTCTTAAAAAAACTGGGTCTTCACTCTCCGCGTCGGAAATTGCCGGGGTATTGAAGACATTATATGCCGCGCCGGAAGAAACCGCCGACGAACCGGAAAAAGACATTCCTGTCCTGCGCACTCTTGCGGATCTCCTTATCGGACAAAACACCCTGTCGGGAGTTATCTTCTCTGAAAACGGAGCCTATGACGCGTTGTCGCAGATAATGGCTCCCTACCTCATAATCGGTGCTGCTTACCTAAACGGAGATGAGGAAATCTACGAAGAAAAAATACCCGGAATGCTTGATGGTCCGGTCAAACGCCTGACGAGACTTTTATATTCCCTGCTGACCTCGGCATTCATATCCGGCCTCTTCCTTCTCATTATCAAAAGAGTACTCGCCACCCGGAAAGTATCTCCGGGTGTCATCGGGAACACGGTATTTCTGGCATCATTTCTCTCTTTGACGGTGGCCAATATCCCAATGTTCATTGAAGGAGCACGTGCTGTGGTCTGCGAATTTCGGGAGTTACGGAATATAATTGAGAATAGTAATTAACCTTTTTTGCGTGCATCCGAAAAAAGGAAGAGAAAAGAAATCTCTGATTATAATGTCGTAACGATTGTTACAATATCTTTGTCTGCAACTGCGTGCTTCAGACCGACTTTTGCCGCATCGTGCTTTACCGAAGTACCCCAGATTTTTGCATATCTGAACTGGTCCACGAAATCCCGGTGAAGCCGGCAGCAGATATCCTCAATCGTACTTCCTGTACGCATAATCATCGGTTCTTGCATATCCGGATCTTCGCCGTAAGGTTTCAGGTAAATCCTGACGAATCCGAGGTGGTCGTAGATTGCATCCTGTAACTCGTCGATATGATATCCTCTATGTGCCGAAATCATGATCGGGTCAACACCGTATTTTTCCCGCATGTGCTCTTCGACGTCTTTCCTCTGTGCGTCGGTGATTAAATCCACCTTGTTGATGGCGATGAATGCCGGAACATAGAGTCTGTTACCCTGCATTGCATCAATGAGATCATCCTGTGTTACGTCGCCGCGAATCAGGACGTCAGCGTTCATAATCTTGTTCTCGGAAAGAATAGCGCGCACTTCCTCAAGACCGAGTTTGACGGCTCCGACTCTGTTAAGTCTGATACCTCCTCCTCCGGTCTTTTTGATGGTGATATCCGGTTTCGGTCTGTTAATCCGGATGCCTGAGTCGTGAAGTTCGTGCATCAGCACGTCTACATGGACTGCGTTGAAAACATCGCCTAAAATCACAATCAGGTCTGCTGTCCGGACAACGCCGATAACTTCCTTTCCCCGGCCTTTACCCATGGCAGCGCCGGCGATTAATCCGGGAATATCCAGAATCTGGATTTTTGCGCCTTTGTATTCCATCAGACCCGGTACGACAGTGAGAGTGGTGAAGGCGTAGGAAGCGGTTACACTCTGTGCTCCGGTCAACTGATTCAGCAGGGTCGATTTACCGACCGAAGGGAATCCGACCAGGACAATTGTTCCGTCCCCGGATTTTTTTACTGCAAACCCTTCCCCCCCGCCAACTGACTTCATTGCCCGCAGAACCATATCATCTTTAATTCTGGCGAGTTTTGCTTTCAGACGCCCAATGTGCTGCGAGGTGGCCTTGTTATATTTAGTATCCCTGATTTCGTCCTCGATTGCACGAATGTCTTCTTCCAATCCCATAGTGTCTATATTAATTGGAGGTGAGATGACATGAAGATATCCTGTCGTACTTTATGGCGGGTTCTATCGGACACAGCCTTGCGCTTCGTCATCTATAAATATTCAAGGTGTTAATCTTATTACGCACATTTTATCTGCTGATATAGTGTAGTGGCCAATCATGCCGGCCTCTCACGCCGGCGACTTGGGTTCGAATCCCGATATCAGCACTTCTTTATTTTTATAATCAACAGGGAACCGGCGGTTCGTTTCTGCAAATCATGTTCATCCTACGCCTGAGTTTTCATCCGCTTCCTAGAACTATATGTATATCATGTATTGATGACCTGTGACGGCTCTCCTATGGGGGACATAGCATCTCGCTGGGTCGATGAACAGACAACGCTCCGGGAGTTTCTGAGGAAAGGGCTCGTGATAACGGAAGGGAATACATAGGTTACTCCAGAATTAATTGTATTTTTACCTCTCACCATCTGCAATTTGTTTTTATTCCTGCGTGACCAAAGAATCATATGTGTCTGATGTAATCATTGTCGGAGGGGGACCTGCGGGGTCGACTGCCGCTCATTTATGTGCAAAAGCAGGTTTATCCACACGTGTTCTCGAGGAACACTCTTCCATAGGATACCCTGTTCAGTGTGCCGGTCTTCTTTCGAACAATGCCTTTGCCGAGTGCGGTGTTTCTAACAAATCTGTGTATAATACGGTTCGCGGGGCGAAGGTCTGCGGCTCGGAGGGACACGCCCTCTCTTTCGATGCAAAAATTACCAAAGCCTATGTTGTGGACAGAGGACGGCTGGATTACGAAATGGCAGTTCGTGCGGTCGAGTCCGGCGCCGAGTTCTCTTTCAAGACCTGTGTCACGAAAATCAATCCGGCGAAAAAGATTATTCATACTGCGGGCGGGGAGGATATTCCTTATTCTCTTCTTATAGGGGCGGATGGTCCGAGGAGTGTGATAGCACGTGGTCTCGGGATTCCTCCTTCCAGATTTATTTATTCGGGGATTCAGGCGGAAGTTCCATGGGAGGGAGACCCTTCTCTTGTGGAACTTTATCCGAATGCCGCTCCCGGGTTTTTCGCATGGGTCATCCCTCTTTCCAATAGCCGGGCACGGGTGGGTCTGTGTGGGACGAAGAATGTGCCTGACCTTTTTGCAAAGTTCCTCTCACGGTTCAAAGACAGTACTGTTCATTCGGTCACGGGCACGATTCCAATAGGTATCCGGACCAGAACGTTCGGATCGGGTTGTCTGCTTATTGGCGATGCAGCCGGTTTTCCGAAACCCACGTCCGGCGGCGGAGTGTTTACGGGCGTCAGGTCTGCTAAGTATGCAGCTCAGGTCGCGATACATTCGGTTGAAACCGGTGATACTACTGACGGTTTTCTCTCTCGCTATGAAACCCTCTGGCGTGAGGATTTCGGGCGTGAACTGGATATGGGGCTGAAGGCTCTGCAGTTCCGCCGGAATCTTGTTTCGCGGGATATTGATTCGGCCATTGATGCTCTCAATACACCGGAGACACTCGACCTTATTACCCGGTACGGGGATATGGACCGGCCTTCCGATCTGCTGAAAAGACTCGCAATGAAGCCCGGGCTTTACGGGACGTTCGGGAAGATCGGAGTGAAAGGGATTTTTCGGTCAGTGTTCGGGTAAGGATTGTTCAGGATATTACCCGGGACCGGGCGGCCTGCCTGTCAAAGAATGAACATATTTGACAAATAGGTTCATCATCTGCGGGTTTGCATGACAGACACAGGTTACACGCGGCTTTCCGGGACGAAATTATCTGTTTTTAATCGTAATACCAATCCCACTGTCTTTATGTCATCAAAGCATACATAAGTCATATTCATGCACCTCATTGAAACCCGTGACCTATGTTACTCATACAGCACATCCAAAGCGCCGGTTTTAAACAATATCAACTTCATTGCCGGAAGGAAACAGCGAATAGCCGTCCTCGGTCCTAACGGAGCCGGGAAAAGTACTCTCTTCCGGCATTTAAACGGCATTCTCCAG
>DATESH010000130.1:0-7360 GCA_035270965.1 Methanocorpusculum sp. | reverse complement strand
AGACGCGGGTCACAGACAATCATCTTTGCCCCCTTCTTCTTTGCCTGCATGATTCTGCGGCCTGCGAGCGGGTGGGCTTCAAAGTTGTTCGACCCGATAACAAAAGCGAGACCGCAGTTTGCCAGGTCCATGAAGGAGTTGGTCGATGCCCCTGATCCGAAAACCATGTTCAGACCGGCTACAGTCGGAGCGTGGCATAGACGTGCACAGTGGTCTACGTTTGGTGTCTTTAAAACGACACGGGCAAACTTCTGCATGGCATAGTTGTCTTCATTACAGCAGCGGGCTGAAGAGATGACCGCAACTTCATCCGGCTTATATTTGCCGAAGTTTTCTGCAATGACCTTGAGTGCCTCGTCCCAGGTTGCCGGGACTTGTTTTCCATTCTTCTTTATGAGCGGGGTCGTCAGGCGGTCGGGGGAGTTGATAAACTCAAATCCGAATACACCTTTCGGACAGAGTTTTCCCTCATTGACCGGGGAACGCTGGCTCGGCTGGGAATCGATGACTTTGCCGTCTTTAACTGCCAGGTTAAAGGAGCAACCGGTTCCACAGTACGGACAGGTTGTTGTTACATACTTAATTTCCATGGATAAAACCTCGGATACTAAAGAAATCTATTTGCGGGATATATAAGGGTGTCTTCTCACGGTCATTTTTTGATTATTGTTGGTGGGTTACCAACAATGTATAGATATTGTGTGTTAACATAATTATATTTACATAATCCAAATTGAAAATGTATTTTATACTACAACGCGCGAAAAAGCAAGGTTTGGTATGTTATCTTAAATCACAAAATAGCCATTATGATTCCAGCCCATTTGCATCATCATTCCAAAAAGACTATAGTGTAATCCACACAACGGATAATGCAATAAATTATATAGACTTACAAATCAGGAGAAATCATGAGCGATCAACCAGAAGGATGTGATGGTCACTGTGACGGATGTGCACAGAAGACTGATACCTGTCAGCAGTCAAAAAAATCTGACATCAGTGTAAGACATGTAATACTTGTTCTTTCAGGAAAAGGCGGTGTAGGAAAGAGTACGGTTTCCGTTAATCTGGCATATGCCCTTTCTAACCATGGATACCAGACTGGTCTTCTTGACCTGGATATTCACGGTCCGTCTATTGCCAAGATGCTAGGCATCGAAGACCTTCGTCTTCAGGCAATAGGCAAAAAAATCATGCCGGTAAAAGTAGCCGACTCTCTGAAAGTCGTCTCCATGGCACTTCTCTTAAATGAGACAGACAGCCCGGTTGTCTGGCGTGGTCCGATGAAGGCCGCCGCAATCCAGCAATTCCTTGGTGACGTTGACTGGGGAACCCTTGACTACCTTGTTGTCGACCTTCCTCCGGGAACCGGAGATGAGGCTCTTAATATTGTGCAGTATGCCCCCAACGTCGAAGGTGCTGTCATTGTAACAACCCCTCAGGATGTCGCGGTTCTGGATTCCACCAAGGCAATAAAGTTTATTGAAATGATGGAGCTTCCAGTTCTCGGCATCATTGAAAACATGTCCGGCATGGTCTGTCCGCACTGCGGTGAGGTCATCGATCTCTTTGGCAAAGGCGGAGGAAAGAAGGCAGCAGCCAAATATAATGTACCCTTCCTTGGTGAGATTCCAATCGATATCGAGATGAGAAAGGCCGGTGACGAGGGTCGAGCATTCATTGTCCGAAAGCCTGAAGATACCAAATCCAACCCGACCTGGGATGCCGTTGACAAGGTGATGGAAAATCTCATTGTCGAGGTAGAAAAATGCGAAGAGTAACATGAAAATTCTCATCGCCGAATATACAACAGTTCACAACCCGTTCCTCGCACCTGAGGGAAAAGCGATGGTTTCCGCCCTGAAAAAAAGTTTTGAAGCCTGCGGGTATTCTGTAGTCATGCCGGTCGGACGCGATTTCGATGCGGAAATCGCCCGCCTAGCCCCGGACTGTGATTATGGTATGGTCATTGCTCCTGATGAACTCCTCTCGAAATATACCCACACTCTTGAACTTGCCACCCACAATGTCGGCTCGGACAGCACGGCGATTGCCGTTTGCGCAAGCAAACGTCTCTCGTCAAAACTTCTTGCAAAGGTCGGTATCGATGTACCTGCTGAAGTACTGGTTGACTTTGCCGGAAAACGTGTCATCAAACCTGTCAAAGGATCCGGTTCGGTCGATGTCCGTATCGCAAAAGATGGTGAACTTCCGAAAACCGGTGAGATGTCTGTTGAGTTCGTCGAAGGCGAGCATTATAGTGTAAGTATCGTCGGGAGTCGTGTCGTTGGAGAAGCCTGTGGATTTTACAGCGGTCTTCCGCCGGTCTTCCTGACAATCAACCGCCAGATTTCCTATCCGGGTGAGGATGGAAGATTCGTCTACAAAGGCGGCGAGACGCCTGTCCACCCGGCACGTGAAGCCGAGATGATTAAAGTTGCCACGAAAGCAATCGAGACGCTCGGTTGTCAGGGTTATGTCGGTATCGACATGGTTGTCGGTGAAAAAATCTGGGTGGTTGACGTGAACCCCCGCCCGACCATGAGTATTCTTGGAATCGTGGAAGTCATCGAAGAAGAAATCGCCGAAGTTCTTCTGAAAGCAACCCAGGGTCTGCCCCCTGAATCTGTTCATTACAACGGTAAAACGGCAAAATATACCGATACTGGCGGAGTAACAGTAGAATGATCGGAATCGACGTCGGCGGTGCCAACCTCAAAATCGTTGACGAAAACGGCGTCCATATTTACTATTGCCCACTCTGGAAAGAGTCGGATCTGGAAGAAATCATCAGCAGATACTCCTCTGCAGACAACGCTGCTGTTGTAATGAGTGGAGAACTTGCTGATGGTTTCTTCAACAAAACCGAAGGAATCTCCTACATTGTTGATGCCGTGAAAAAAACATTTCCAAACGCTATTTTCTATGGAACCGATGCAAAATTCCATACAAAAGCGTGCCCCGAACTTGCAGCTGCCAACTGGCTTGCCTCAGTTGATTATCTCCGCAGGAAATATCCGCATGGGATGATGCTGGATATCGGAAGCACAACCGCCGATATCGTTCCGTTCGGTCAGTTTAACCGGCTCATCAGGATGACTGACACGCTCCGGCTTCAGGCAGGATACCTTGATTATACCGGAATGCTCAGGACACCGGTCGCCACTCTGGCAAACTCGGCAAAGATACATGGTGTTCAAACACCGTTCTCAACAGAGTATTTTGCCTGTTCGGGTGATGTCCACTTTGTCCTGGGTCATATCGGAATGGAAGAATATTCCTCTGCCACTCCTGATGGAAAAGAGGTATCCCGTGAAGCCTGCCTCAGACGGCTTGCCCGCACTGTATGTGCCGATCTGGAAGAAATAGGTGAAGACGGTGCTATCAGTATCGCTGAATCCTTCTGGACCGCTCAGAGGAATCTTGTCTGTGACGCGGTGGACAAAGTCGCGAAGGATGCAAACGTCGACACGATTCTTGTCGGCGGTATTGGTTCTTCGACATTCGCCCCGCTTGTCGGTGGTGCTGACTTAACTGCTTCTCTCGGAATTCCTGCAGACGCGTTACCGGCGTTCGCTGTAAGGGAACTCGCCGGGATTAATTGTCAGAGTTAACAAATCAGGGACTCACTTTTATAGTGAAATTGTTTTTGTTTTTTCTGTATTTCGAGTAGACGTACACTCAAAAAAGGGACCTGATAAAAATCCTCAGTTCTTCCTCCTCATTTTTTTCTGTTTCTGCAACTCGGCCGATGTCCCTTTACCATCTGCCGGTGCCTTATACAAATCCGGATACCCGCTTGCCGCCAGAATATCCTCTGATGTTATTGACCCTTTCGGATTCGAAATCTCTGTAGTCATAAGAGAGATAAATGAGTTTGGCAGCTGCATGCCATACAGAAAGTTTGCCTGCGGAATCGGGAGATTCGAGAGTGCATAATTTCTGACTGTGCCCCGGTCTATCTCGATTCCAAGAGCATTCATGATATTCGCCGTATGGGAATAGGAATGAAGCCTTGATAGAGATATTGCCATATCCACGACTGCCGAACCAAGTCGTGTATCCGGATAAAACGGTTCTTCTGCATAAATAAGAGTGCCGCACTCCTTGCATTTGAACCGTCTGATTCTGACAGTGATTCTCTTTCTTCCAATAAGGGTGTTGAGCATCACATACTGCTTCTCCTTTGTATCATACGGCTGGGGTTTCCCTCCACAGAGTGGACAGGGTTTTGCTTTTGCAAAAAGCGTACCGTCCAGCGAGGACAGACCAACAGACACTGTGGTCATCAGAAGTGATGGGATTTTTACTAGATGACGGACCATAACTATGATTAATAGTGGGCGAAACCTCGTAATCAATCCTCTGGAGAATAATTATCTTCATAACCTCCCCCCGCCCATTTCTAACTCAGATGAAAATAAAAGGCATTACCATTCGGATACCCCCCATCCTGCTCGCAGCAACGGTATTTTTTGCCGCCATGTGTGCAATGACGTTTGGGTCAAGCAAAGACCCGATTTATTTATACCTCGGTCTCCCTCTTTGTGCGGTTCTGATAGGTTTCCCCCTCTGGATTTCTTATACCAGTGAAAAACAGATTCTTCGTGAAGCTCCAAAATTTCATGCCCATGCAAAACTGGTCCGGGCACGTCAGCTCTCCCCGACTATGAAAGGAAATGTCGTCATCCTCGAAGGAAAAGTTCTCAAAGTTACCGGACTCATGATGAACAAACCCTCCTACTTAATCGAAGATCCGACTGGTCAGGTCGTCGTCAAACGGTTCGCACTTCCTGACCCTCTTATCGGTGTCGGAGCAAATGTTGAAGTTCTCGGTCGTGTATTTGGCAAAGCCGCCAGTGCATCAACTCTCTACATCAACGCTATCACCATAAAACCGATTGCGGTATTCAGAGATGTCGAAGAGGAAGGAAAACCCGAGCCTGAAAAAATCCGGATTAAGAAACTCAATTAATACTTACCGCCAATTATGATTATGCAAAAAAACGCTTTCATCACCCTTCTTGAAATGATTGCCCCGCCCGAACTGGCGGAAGATTTCGATGAAGGCAGAATCGGATTAATTGTAGACGGGACCGATACAATCGAAAAGATTGCCTGTGCTCTCGATGCTACGCCCTATGTATGTGAACTCGCCGCAAAAGGAAAGTTCGATGCTCTCGTTGTTCATCACCCGGCATTCTGGAATTCCATGCACGGAGTGACCGGCAGAAGTGCGGAGATTCTCCGTCCTCTCATGGCAAATAATATAAATCTCTATGCTATGCACACCAACTTCGACCATGCAGAAGGGGGAATCAACGATGCTCTCGCACAGGAAGTTGGTCTCACTAACTGTGTCAGAATGAACAAGACTCCGGGCTCTCTCGGGTTCGTAGGTGATATGACAAAAAGCTTTGAAGAAATTGCCAAAATACTTGGCTGTGGTCTTCGTGCCTGGGGGGATGTATCAAATGTCACCCGGCTTGCCGTCGCAGGCGGTTCGGCATTCGACCCTGAATTAATTGAGGAAGCCGTTTCCCTTGGAGCGCAGGCATATCTGGCATCCGAACTTAAATACAATCTCGCCAGGGAATCACCTATACCCTGTATTGAAGCTACCCACTATGCGCTGGAAGCTCCCGGAATGCGGATGCTTGCGAAAGCAAAGGGGTGGGCCTTCATCGAAGACATTCCGGTCACCTCAATAATTCAATGATTCATCCGTTTCAGATTCTCAAAACTGAAGGTGAACTTAACGACGTAGTGCGTACGGCATTCATCGATGCATATGGAAAGCGGGGGATGGAAGCCTTCGATGCCGTGAAGGATAATCGGGTAAAGAAGTATCGGGATTACTATGTGGTTGTCGGGAACACCGGCGAATATTATGTCGAGGGCTCATTTTGCAGCTGCGAGGCGCAGCTTTACGGAAAGGAGTGCTGGCACACCCTTGCCGTAAAAATTGCAGATGAGACCGGGATGTATGAATCCTACAATCTCTGGTATTATAAGAACGGCGTTGATGAGGACGAACCGGGATATGAGTAATTATCCAAACACCTATTTTTAAAATACATCCGTCCCTAACTAATAGGAATGGCTTCAATACTTGTGACCTGTTACAGCAGGACTGGAAAAACCAGAATACTCGCTGATTCAATCGGCAAAGGAGCAAAGGAAGTGGCAGGCGTTGAGGTCGATGTCCTCCAGTTCAACCGTGTGAGTGCAAGTGACCTTGTTCGTTACGATGGAATTATTCTGGGGTCTCCTGTGTATTTCGGGGGTGTGGCTGCGGAATTAAAAGAATTTATTGATAATACAACTTTTGTGCGCGGCAAACTCTCCGGGAAAATCGGTGCGGCATTTACCACATCGGGGGATCGTACCGGTGGAAAAGAGACCGCGATTCTTTCTATTGTCCAGGCAATGCTCATTCACGGGATGGTTGTCGTCGGCGATCCGATATCACCCGAATCAAAAAATGAGGAACACAACGGTGGTCATTACGGTCTTGCCGCAGATGGTCAGCTTACCGAAGCGGATTTACGACATGCGGAATATTTCGGTCGGTACGTGGCAACAATAGTTGCCAGGATGTTTACTTAATATCTGCAATCATTTTTTTCAGGTCATCGCATGCTTTGAATGCGGTGTTATCCATGGTTAGCGGTGTTATCGACACAAGATTCTGTCTGAGTGCCGTGACATCGGAATGCTCTTCGGGGATGTAGATGAGTTCTCCGTTAATCCAGTAGTAGGGCTTGCCCCTCGGGTCGATTCTTTTTTCAACCGATGTCTTAAACAGCCGTTCACCGAGAATCGTGACCTCGTAGCCTTCGATTTTGGCTGTAGGAATATTGATATTAATAAGGTGGCTGTTTTTCGGCAGACCTTTTTCGAGAAACAGTTTGGTGAGTTTTATCACGACTTCTTTGCTCTGGGTAAAATCCAGAGGTTTGGGTCTCGGCTTTGCGTCTTTATTTCCGAGGTCACTCATCTGGAGGGAATATGCGAGAGACGGTACTCCCTGGTTGGCAGCTTCCATGGCGGCTCCGACTGTGCCTGAAGTGGTTATTGACTCAAACGAAATATTTTCTCCGAGATTAATCCCTGAGACTACGAGGTCAGGTTTGAGACCAAGTCCATACAGACCTAAAAGGAGCGAGTCTGTCGGTCTCCCACCTACGGCGTATGCCTGTGTTCCATGCATCGTCACTTCGTTCATTCTGAGCGGCTCAAATATTGAAATCGATCTGCCGACCGCACTCTGCTGGGTTGCCGGTGCGACAACGCTTACATCGGCAAATGTTGAAAGGGCATCATATGCAGCCCATAAACCACTGGAATTGATACC
>DATESH010000129.1:0-9772 GCA_035270965.1 Methanocorpusculum sp. | reverse complement strand
CGGGGCGAAAGGAGTCCTTGCACGGGACGCACCCAAGGTTTCCGTGTGCACCTATCACCTGCCGGATGACCCGAAGATAATACGAAACATGCTTCTGGATGCAAATCCGGAATACAGGATTGTTGAAAAGTGGAAGAAAATTTACGCACGAGTATAAGAAAAAAGTAAAGCGGTTATTCACCGCTCGGATTCGCGTCCTCATCATATTTTGGAGGAGGGAGGATCATTTTTACCTTCTGAATCTGTCTGCCCCGCATTTTTGTAACGATAATGGTAGTGGAATCCCCGGTGAGCGAAATCGACTCTCCGAGCCTGGGAATATGACCTAAATACGAGAAGACAAGACCGCCGATGGTTTCATAACTGCTCGAATCTTCAGGCAGGGAAATGGCAAACCGCTCATTTAACTGGGCAACACGCACCTGCGCATCGATTATATACAGACCTTCCCCCACCTCAATGATGTCAGAAACCTCATCGACATCGGATTCATCCATGATATCACCGACGAGTTCCTCAAGAATGTCCTCAAAGGTGACAACTCCGGAGAATCCGCCGAATTCATCCAGAACAATCGCCATGTGAAGACGTCTGACCTGAAGTTCACGCAGAAGATCATCAATTTTCTTGGACTCAGGCACACAGTGTACATCAAACATTACTGTTTTCACAAATGCCTGCTGATTACCGGTAGAGTAGGCATTGAAGAGATCTTTGAAGTTGAGCGTTCCAACGACATTATCAGTTTTATCATGATAAACCGGCATACGTGAAAAACCGGTTTCTCTGAAATTGGAAACAGCCTCTTCAATCGTTGCAACATCCTCAATCACCGCAACATCCGGCCTGGGAGTCATAATTTCTTTTGCGGTCGTGTCATTGAACCGGAGGACCGAGTATATCATATCCTTCTCCCCCTCTTCAATGGCGCCTTCCATCTCGCCTACGTCAATCCATTCACGGATTTCCTCTTCTGTCACATGCTGGTTACTCTCTTTTTTATGGAATTTGTCATATATCCAGTAGAACGGAGACAGAAAGAGGGTCATATAATAAATCGGCGTCGCTACGAACAAGGCCACTTTTTCCGTATTCGCAGTTGTGTAGGTCTTTGGACCAATCTCTCCGAAAACCAAAACAAGCAGAGTCACCACTCCAGTTGCAACAGCAACTCCCGCATTTCCAAAAAATTCCATTGCCAGCGCCGTCGCAAGAGCTGTGGCTCCAATATTGACAAGATTGTTTCCAATCAGAATCGTAATCAGAAAATGATCCGGATTATTTTTTAATTTTTCAAGCCTTCGACCCTGCTTTCCAGTGTCAGACAGAGCACGAACCTTAGCACGAGTAAGACCGATAAGGGCTGTTTCAGAAGCCGAAAAAAATGCTGAACCCATCAGCAATATAATAAAAATAATTATATTCGTATATACTACCATATTGCCCACGCCGCATATGCGGCAGATCTATTTTTATGTCTGAGTCCAGTCATTAATTGAAATCTCTGTATTATTATGGATGTCATTTTTCTTAAATACATCGTCATGCAGAGAACTCAGCTACCTCTCGGGAGAGTGCCGCTACCTTGTCTTCGTATGACAGATAATGTACACAACGGTTCTTTTCCGAGCTGGTCGATTGCTGCGGATCAAAGCTCAAATCTTCCAGTTCAAAGGTCATTAGTCCATTGTAGCCGATTTCTGCGAGAACAACTTTGAGCTCAGCTGCTTCGGGAGTGCCTGCAAGAGGTGAGTGCATGCACGCCGGATCCCCTTTACTTGTATGAATATTGACAATCCGGTCACCACATTCACGAGGGAAGGAGAAGGGATCATTCCCAAGGCACGCATGAGCATAATCCCACGTAAACGAAAGCCATGCATACTCATCCAATACTTTCCTCAACTCTTTTGCCATCACCATATGAGCGTTGACTGCAGGCGGCATATTCTCAAGGGAGACAATGACCGATTTACCAAGGTCGGCGTTACCAACTCTATCCATATAGATAGTGAACCTTTCCTTGTCTAAAGGACTGATGGGACGTTTTGCAGTCCGTTTTCCAGGGTGAATTGTAAGAACACCACCGCCAAGTTCTTCAAGAATATCCATACAGGCAATCGTATATTCTGCCGTGAGATCTGCAACCTTGGGATTAAACGAGCAGGGATTCAGTTCAAAAACAGGTGCATGCATAGCTATCTTTGCAAATTTTGGATGAAGGCGGAGTTGTTCTCTGAGTTCCGAGACATGGGCGCCCCGCATCCAGAAGGTAGGGGTTTCCATCCAGAACTCTATCGTATCAGCGCCTGATTTCTCCACTGCATCAAAAATTACCGGGGGTTCATATTCATGGAAGAACATCGAAGAGGCGGCAAGTCGAATCATTAACCGTTATATTTCTCATGTCAGGAACTAAATGTATGGTATATGGCAGGGAAGAAGCGGGTTACCCGGCAGAATACACTCTCATTTGGTGACGACGAGGGGAACCCTTCGCTTCTTTCCCCAATAAGAGAAAATTCCGAACTGGGTACATCCGATAACATACTCAGTGTATCCGATCTTGCAAAACGGATACGCGATGTTGTCGACTGCCCGATTCTCACAGACATTGTCGTCAAAGGGGAAATTACCGGATACCGCCCGAACAGTTCCGGGCATCTCTATTTCTCTCTGACAGAACAGGGGGATAATGCGGCATCCATTTCATGCGTGATGTGGAAATACTCGGCGAAAAATCTCCCATTCTCAGTAAAAGACGGGCTCCTCATACAGGTAACCGGACTTGTAGACTTTTATCCGGCAGGCGGGCGGCTCCAGTTCATCGTGAAAAAAATGGAGCCGGCGCTTTCAGGCAAAACCGGTCTCTTTCTCTTAAAAGAACAATGGAGAAAGGAACTTGAAGGGAAAGGAATTATTCCAAGACCTCAGGCAGAAATACGCGACCCGCCGGTTTTTCCGAAAAATATCGGTGTTGTCACCTCTAAAACAGGCTCGGTTCTGCAGGATATTAAAAATGTAATCAGCAGACGCTACCCTCTGCCGATTTTGCTTGCAAGCACGGCCGTTCAGGGTGACGGAGCTGAAAACGGCATAGTTTCTGCAATTCAGTCCCTCCAGGACAAAGTGGATGTTATCATCGTCGCCCGGGGCGGAGGTAGTTTTGAAGATTTGTTTGTTTTCAACCATCCTGATGTGGTAACCGCGATTCGAAACTCGAAAGTTCCAATCATCAGTGCTATCGGGCATGAAACAGACACGACACTCTCGGATTTCGCAGCCGACAGGAGAGTCCCTACCCCATCAGCGGCGGCCGAGACGGTAGTTCCCGACCGCGCAGTACTTCTCGAAAAACTTGAAAAAGACCGGCGGTCCATACATGACACTATGATGTGGCTTTTATCTGCAGAACATAAAAACGTTGTCGACCTGAAACGAAGAGTTGATCCGAACCGCCTGACCAGAAAGTTGGAACTTATGCACCAGCAGACAGCAGAACTCGAAGAACGTATCAGAACCGCATCTGTCCGGCGGATTGTCGTCGAGCGCGGAAACTGCTTAAACTGGGCAGCAATGATTCAGAAAGGTACGAAAAATAAAATCACGAATGCCCGGCTCGCGTTTTTGACACAAAAAGAAATAATTCTCGGGCGGGATCCTTACAAACCGCTGGAACTCGGGTATGCTTTGGTCTGGAAAGACAAGGCTGTGGTCCGTTCCGTGAAAAAGATTGCCGAAGATGACCGGCTCACCCTCAGACTTGCTGACGGTGAAGTAATTACGAAAGTGGAGAGTATTAAATGACCGAAAAAGAGACCGAACCAACCTACGAAGAAATGATTGCAGAACTGCGTGAAATCGCAAAACAACTGGACGACCCGAACACCGCAATCGAAGAAGCAGTAAAACTTCATCAGAGAGGGATGACACTCATCCAGAAATGCGAGACCTTTTTGCAAAAAGCGGAACTGACGATTACTGAGGTTCCTCAATCGTCAGAGTAACAGTCATTTCGGCTCCGCTTTGGAGAGCGGTCACAAGTTCACGGGGGAGAAGCTTTGCCGTATGGTCACTATAAATGGCAATTGTTCTGGGACATACAAAGGCACTTCTCCGCCAGACCAGATCTGTTGGATGTGTGAGCGTTATGCCGGAAGCTCCTTCGGATAGGATAGTAACCGAAATCTCACCACAGTTCAGGGTTGTCCGGAGAATAGCGCCGTTTTTTGCAATTGCTGCATGAAATTCGGGAGATAGGTCAACGGCTCCTTTATCTGCTCCGACTCCGATGATGCAGTCACCTTTTGGTGAAAGTTCAGTCTCTTTTGTTACTTCAAAGGTGTATTTGTGGAGCGCACGGACATTTTTGTGTCCGTGACAGTGAATTATTTCTGTTACTGACATTAGATTAAGGTACATTTTTCTTTTTCGATGAGATATAATATATGCAGGCAAGAGAGTCAGCATCTAAAAGAGGTTGCGCTTATCATCTCAGAAATATAATATGTATGGCATGGATAACGATATGATAATACTCGACTGTCCTGTCTGCGGTGAGGAAACGGATTTTGAAATCCTGAAAGAGCCGCCGGAAGCAGTTGTGAAATGCAGTGTCTGCGGACATGTAATGCGTATTACCTTAAAAGAACCGAAAATTAAGACCGTACATGCAATAGTCAGTTTCGGGGACGAATCAAGCACAGGAACGATCGATCTCATAGAAGGCGAGATTATTACTGTTGGTGATTATCTGGTTGCCGAAGTTGGTGATGATTCTTTCAGTGTTGAAATCACATCAATCGAAGAGAATAACGCACGCAGGGAGAAACTTCCCACGGAAAAGATCCAGGTGTTATGGACCAGACTTGTTGACAAGGTTATCATTCGTGCATCTCTGAATAAAGGGGCGACAACAATTCCTCTTTATGAAGAGGTCGAAGGAGGAAAGGTTTACACAGTTGGTCAGATTACGTCAGTTGGCGGAAGACAGTTCCGTGTGACAAGAATCAAACTCCGGAAAGGAAACATAATTACCAGAAAAGATAAGACAGCCGAAGCCCGCGAGATCAAAAGAGTCTACGGCGAACGGTCATAATTCTTTTTTTTAGTTAATTCGATTGCCTGTTGACAAATTACCGGGTGTACTTGGAACCAGTTGTTCCCACATTTAAGGTGTACATGGAAGAATCCCGCACCAGGAATTCCATGCGCTCTAAAAATCGGGGAGAAAAATATGTTTCTTAAAAAATAACGGGAAGATTCCCGTATTACTCAGGTTTGCCGGCAACGAAATTGTAGAAGAACGCTGCGAGAACCGAACCGATAATCGGACCGGCGACATAAATCGGGAATGTCGTCCAGAGAGCATCAGAACCGGATACAATCAGTGCCATAAAGTCCGGACCAAACGTTCTTGCCGGATTGATTGAACCACCGGAAATATTTCCAGTTGCAAGAATTGCAGCAGTTACTGCCGCACCAATTGCAAGACCGGCAAATCCTGCCGGGGCTTTTTTGTTAACAGCAACCCCCATGATGACGAGCATTAAGACAAAGGTTCCGACAATTTCAGCGAGAAGTGCCTGCCACAACGTTATGCCGGGGAATGGAGCCGTAGCACCAAGCCCGCCAACGCTGAGTGATTCCGGACCGATAATCAGATACAGCAGAGCTGCCGCAATAAATGCACCGATACACTGGGCAATAACATAACAAATCGTATCCTTTACAGGAAATTTCCGGATGGCACAAAGTGCTATACTCACTGCAGGATTGATGTGGGCGCCCGATACAGTGCCAAGCGCATATATCACCGCCGTAACTGCCAGACCGAAGGCGGCTGCGATTCCAAACCAGTCACCCATTCCACCAAGAACACCGATTCCTATATCAAATGATGCTGAGGGGGTTGTTCCCGCGGCAAGCATCAGCATAATTACTACCGACCCACACCCGAGGAATACGAGAATGAGCGTGCCCACAAGTTCTGATAATGAACGTTTAATGAGATCCATTAATTTTCCCCACGACGGGCAGCATCACATTCGGGGCAGAGAATTCGTGGAATTGCGTGTTTCAGTTTCTTTGCCGGGAAGGGGTAACCCCCCTCCCAGTTCTCAACATCGGCACGAATCATATGCTTGCTGCAAAGCCCCATCCCGCATACAATACATATACCGGTCGCGTCTGAGCTAATTCCCTGCTTTTCGCAGATGTAACATTTCATTTACACAGCCTCGCGATACTGGCAGTACTGATGGCGGGCCCCCATAAGGCAGGCGGTTGCACAACTCTTGCATCCGCGAACCGGAGCTGCCGGAGTCTTCTTGTCGAGTGCTATGATGTTTGTCATCATTGTTGCCGTAATCGGTTCACTTGTCAGGAGACACGGGTAATCAGCCATACGCATAAGGGCAGATGCACGGACAGTGATTGCGCATGCCGGATATGCATAACGCTGCGGATTCATGAGCACTTCATCCTCATGAATCGGGGAAAGATCAACCGGGATTCCATCAACTATCGGAACAAGGGGTTTACCCGAACCATTCTTCGCTCTCTGTGCTTTGTCAAGAATCTTCCATCCACGATAAATCATATCCATGAAATCACAGTTGTGCAGTTCAGCGGCTGCACCTCTGGTTGGTTTAATCATCACAAGATTATGATATCTCTTTGTCAGAAGATCCACAATCATTGGAGCGTTGAATGCATCAAGCTCCAGAATATATTCTGTGGCGGCGGCCGATGCACCTGTCGCCACATTCAGTAACTGATAGGGAGATTTAATGCTTGGAACGGCAGCACGAAGCGTTTTTTCTATTACATTCGTAACAGCATCGATTGTTGCCATGACCACATCATCTTTGCACATGTTATAGGTTGACTGGGATATATGATGGGCGATATCTCCCACACAATATGCCGGGATGGCTGCAATATTTCCGTAATGCACTCCGTCATCGATTGCTGCTTTGACCGTTTTTTCCATGCCTTTCCGATAGTTTTGCATGTAGCGTCTTGCTGAAAAGGATTTCATGCCGGCTTTCTGCATAAGGGAAGCCTGGGCTGCAACCGGATTCCGGTAAAGTTCCTGAAGCTGGCGGACTTCTTTTCGGGAGGCTTCAGCAAGGGTGTCCCCCGCTTCGATGCGTTTTGCAAAGAGATCCCCAATACCATAAGAGGTATTCATACCCCAAGATTTTGCTGCAAGGATGCCCTGTTTGTGGGCAACCGGAATCTCGGTTTTCTGGAGAATCTGATTCACAACATTGCTTGTTGAGCCCGGCATTAAAGCAAAGTCCACAACACATGTCGGACCATAGAATCCGGCGTAGCAGCGGGCAGCTTCCTTACCGATGATTGCTTCATGGGTCTTAATAGAGTCTGCAAAAACCTCCAGACTTTTTGCAAATGAAGCATCCTCATCTCTGAGTATTTCCAGAATAACAGGAGTCTGATAGTGCTCAACAAAGGGGTCATCTTCAGGCCGGACGTGGCGGGTCAGACTAGAGAGAACCTCAAAGTGCGTCTTCACCGACGCTTTGTGAAGATTAATAACCGAAGCGCTCTGTTTCGGACCGACAGTCATTTTTTCCACTGCAAGTGCGTAGGGGCGGGTATCCTTGAGCGTGAAATGTTTTCCACGTCTCACCTTCAGAACCTCGACATCGGCGTGCTGGGCGGCCATCGCCTCGTCAATCATCTTTTTGTATAATTCAATCATGCATTTGTCTCCAAGGTGTTCATTTGATTAATTTATCGCTGAAGTAATAAATGTATGTATCCCGGATATTACCCGGAAAATAAGAGATAAATAGGATTATTTTGATTGAAATGAATCAGCAGCCAATGAGGTCCCGTGCAAGTCGAGAGGTCACATATGCAAGAATTGCAGCGATGAATCCAGCAAGACATGAAACCGCAATACCCGCGGAGGTGTACATGTCAGCACTCCCGGACCCGCATGATGCGGCAAACGAAAACATCGCCACACCAAGGACACACCCGACATTCATAACGGTAAAAATCAAACCCCCGGACGATCCCTGAAGCTCCGGGGGACTGTGAATCGTGATGCGCTGAATGCTCGGACCTTCATTGAGTCCCATACCAAGGCCGACAAGTAAAAGCCCGGCGAAAATAACCGGCATAATGCTATTGAAGATTCCTGACGCAAGAATCAGAAGACCGGACGCCATAATAACCGCAGCAATATTACAGAGCCGCATGCATCCAAACTTTCCCGTGAGAGTCCCTGCCGGAATCCCAATCAGAGCCATGGAAACCGGAGGGAGAAGCATAATCAAACCGGCAGCCGCAACAGAAATCCGATACGGACCTGTGAGGTAAAACGGCATCACATAGATAACACCGAGGTAAACCAGGGTCATTAATAGTGTTGATAGAGATGCCCACATAACAGTTCTATTTAAGAGAAGTTTCGTGGATAAAACCGGGTCCGGATGCCGGATTTCCCGCCGGAAAAACAGGAAACCGGCAATCGGGAAGATTACCAGAAGCAGAATCACAGTAGGTGTCCATCCATCCGAAACACCTAGTTCAAGACCTGCCAGAAGCGAAACAAGAGTTATTGCGAGAAGTACAGCACCGGCAAAATCAAACGACTGTTTCACACATGGCTTTGACTCGGATTTTGGAATCAGCACTAACGAGAGAATCACACCGGCAATTCCCACTGGAATATTAATAAAGAAAATCCAGTGCCAGCTGACATACTCGGTCAGGATTCCGCCAATACCCGGACCAAGGGCTAAAGCCACGCCACCCAATGCTGCAATAATCCCCATACCAACTCCACGCATTTTTTCCGGAAGACGGGTAGTTATGAGCATAGTTGCTGTTGAAACCATCATAGCAGCGGCAAATCCCTGAAACACTCTGAATAAAATCAGCATGACAATGCCGGTGGACATACCGCAGAGAAGCGACATGAAGGTAAACAAACCAAACCCCAGTGTGAATATCATACGTTCATGGCCCACCCTGTCAGCAAGTTTTCCAAAGAGAAGAAGCGTACTCCCGAGTGCGAGAAGATACGATGTCATCACCCATGACATGGTCGAAGACCCCGCACCAAAATCTGCCGAAATTGCCGGCAAAGCTATGGAAACGATACTCGTATCCAGATAATCCATAAAAACCGCTGCGCTCGCGAGAATCATCAGGAGATATTGCGGGATAATGCGTGTTGGAATCATTCTCAAAAAATGAAAGATTCGGGGTGAATCTCACCCCATAGTAAGATTGTATTAGTAATACCGGGCGCGTTTGCTCATGAGTTTCGTCGTATAGATCGGGCGGTTTGGCATGACTCCAACCTCTGCCATTTTCGTTTTGGAGAGAGCTTCATACTCGATGTTGTCTGAATGAATTAAGAGAATTCTCATAAACTGATTCGTCCTTTTATCTGGTAAGCCTGCGGCTAAGCCGTAAAGCGGCAAGAAAGCATCCTGCTTTCACATCCTATACTCATGCTTCTTGTAAGGATATTAAGGTAAAGTAGAGAATAGGTATAACTAAACCGGCGACCGGGAAACCAGGCACAGGACACCCAAAATTGCAGACATTTTTCCGGGGGAAACGCACGAACACACACCAAATCTCTGAATAAGGCATTTGACAAGCAGCAGTATTGAATATCTCCGGCATACAAATACTATTCAGTATTTATCGGAGATTACCACTAATGACAGATACAAATGTGAAAGGAGGGAAAGGCACTGTTGTTCTCGCCTTTTCCGGAGGT
>DATESH010000128.1:0-3991 GCA_035270965.1 Methanocorpusculum sp. | reverse complement strand
GCCTCTTACCGCCAGTATCTCGAGCGGGCACCAATGATTACCGGGAACAAAACCGGTATGTCATTGAAGGAGCTTGCCGGATGTGTAAAGTCATGGAACTTTGCTGAAGCATCTGTTGGAAATGCAGCAATCAATGCATGGTACAATCATCCTGATACGGCAAAACAGGCAGGGATTGAAGTAACGGACCGGAGACGGATTCAGGAAAGATTGAATGATCCGTTTATTAATTCACAAAATATGGTGAGAGGTAAAAATGTCTGCGTTGTGGGACATTTCCCTTTTATCGAAGAGCTTTTTGCACCAATCTGCAATCTGCAGATTATTGAATGGGTTCCGACAGAAGGGGATTATCCATACACCGCATGCGAATACATACTGCCAGAATGCGATTATGCGTATCTGACTTCCGCAGGTCTTGGCGATAAAAGTCTGCCGCGTCTCCTGGAAATTTCCGAAAATGCAAAAAGGGTAACACTTGTAGGTCCGGGAACACCTCTTGCAGCCCGGCTCTTTGATTTCGGTGTTGATGATTTATCCGGACTGGTGATAACAGATAATGCTCTCGCATCCAGAATTGTATCAGGTGTAGAGAGTCAGAGAATTTACAGTGCCGGACAAAAAGTACATCTTCTAAAAGAGTAAATGAGGCTTTCGCCCCGATTACCGGATTTCGTGGATAACCATGCCGGAAAGCAGTTTCGGTTCAAACCATGTCGACTTCGGCGGCATGATTAATCCCGCATCGGCAACATCGATTACACCCTGAGCGGTCACCGGCTGCATAATAAATGCCGCAGAATATTCTCCATTATCTACCTCTTTTATGACTTCAGAGAGTGGAACAATGCCGCCGACGAATGAAATACGCGGGTCGCCTCTCGGGTCCATGATGGCAAGCATGTCATCCAGAACAATCTGCTGGAGGACGGAAACATCCAGACGGGAGATTACATCTGCCTTCGGGTCAACCGGGCGGGTCAGTTCATACCATTCACTCTCAACATAGAGGTGCATAATGTGCATTGATCCGTCATTCTTTACCGGGATGGTATTTTTGGAAATGTCAACCTTCTTCAACGGGGTAATGGTAAATCTGAGTCCGAGGTCTCCGAGGAACTGATCGGCATTCATTCCGGCAAGGTCTCTGATTAACCGGTGGTACCCATAGATACGAACCGAGTCATGTGCAAAAAGGACGCTCATGAATTTTTCAGCGTCGGGAGTCGCACGACCCTCGGAAATGCGTCTGTCCATTACGTTTGCCGATGATTTCGCCCGGTGATGACCGTCTGCGATGTAAAGATTCGGGATGCCGGCAAAAAGGTCCGTTATCTCTCTGACTTCGGCAGGGTCTCCCGCACGGAAAAGCCGGTGAAGATTGCCGCCTGCAGAAACGTATTCACCGACAGGTGTGTGAGAAGCTGCTATGCGGGACAGAGTCTCCTGGATTTTTCCCGGGTCTTTATAGAGTAAAAACACCTGACCGGTGTGGGCAGATACCGCATCGATGTGCCGGGTTCTGTCCTCCTCCTTATCATATCTTGTCAGTTCGTGTTTTTTGATAATATTGTCTTTATATTCTGCAACAGAAACACAGGTGACAAGACCCGTGAAAACTTCGCCGTTGAGAGTTATCTGGTAGATGTAGAATGAAGGCGAGTCGTCTTCTACGAAAAGTCCGTCTGTCTTCATTTTCGCAAACATCTCTGCGGCTCTTGCATAGATTCTGTCGTCGTGCGGGTCGAGGTCCAAAAGCTCGGCATCAGGACGAATCACCCGGAGGAATGATTTATCATTTGCTTTGATTTCTGCCGCGGCATCTTCTCTGCTGATAACATCGTATGGTACAGATGGCACACTCCGAAATGCATCCGGAGAGGGGCAAAGACCGGTGAAGGGATATACGCTAACCATTATGCTATATTGGTTAGAGTCCAATGTAAAAATAACAAATGGTAACGTTCAGAGGAGTGGGGGGAACAGCCGCCGGGTGTTTAATCAGAAAAGCAACGGTTGAAGATATTCCGGATATTTACCGGATTGAACTTTTATGCTTTCCTGACCCGTGGGACTATAAAGCCATGTTTGAAATGATGACAATATATCTGACATCATTTTACGTGGCAGAGGCAGAAGGAAGGATTGTCGGATTTTCAGCAGGAGCAATTGAAGAGACCGATGAGGAAAAATACGGTCATATCTGTAACCTTGCTGTTTCGCCTGACATGCGGGGATTTGGCATAGGGCGGCTTTTGCTTCGAAAGCTTGAACGCGATTTTTTCATAAAGGGTTGTACTGCATGCAGTCTGGAAGTGCGGACTGGAAATACCTCTGCAAGGGGATTCTATGAAAAAATCGGTTATGAGAACGTAATCACGTTTGCGAATTACTACAAAGACAACGAAGATGCCGTTGTGATGATGCGATGGTTCTAAATGTCCCGGAAAAATATATTTATGTCGTAAGACCTCCAGATAAGAGGTTATGATGATTCAGACGAACTTCAAAAAGCGGAGAGCACATCAGGTTACCAGGAATCAGAACCTGGAATACGCGCCGGGTCCGATTGATCACCGTATGCTCATCTATAAGGAGAGACGGTACGGTTTTGTTACCCAGCCCCGCTTCAAAAAGCGAAGAGCTTACTGAGCATCAAGCTCCATGATGCTATCAGCATTTCTTTTTCTCTTTTTTTCATCCTGATACACAAACCCACTTGCACGGCGTTCATCCTGAAGTTTTGACCAGGCCTCCAGGCCTTTTTCACGAAACAGATCGTTGTCGTGTTTTACTATTGGGTGTCCATGAAAAAAGTCAGCAAAATGCTCACAAGGGTAACTCTCACACAATACACATGTCTCTATGCCTTTCTCTTTTGCACATATCCTTATAGGACAACCGGGATTGCCGCCTCCTTCGCGGCATGAGGTGCATGTTCCGTTTTCAGCCATGTCCTTGAGAAATGGCCAAAAACCATCACCCCGGGAATCATGTGGATGATTTCCTCAAATCCGGCTGATTTCATTTCATTGTATAAGACTTTGGCAGCAGGAGTGATTTTCGCTTTGACGGCGCAATTTTCGCTGTAGAGACCGCAATAACTGAAATATTTTGTATCCATACATTCACTTCCTATGTTGAGGTATTATATATCTATATTAACAACCGGGATTTTTATCTTTTCGCCAGAAACACATAATAAATGGATGATGGAGATTATATATCATAAGGACACAGATAAGAAATCATGAAAGATAACAAAGATTTAATCGGAACTCCCGTTCCTCTGAAGACTCTCACCAATTATCAGGCGGGTTCAATCGTTTCCCGTATGGTCATCAATAAAAAAGCCGGTACGGTTACGGCATTTGCTTTTGCAGAAGGTGAGGGGCTCTCTGAACATGCAGCTCCTTTTGATGCTCTCGTAATCGCTCTCGAAGGCGAAGCAGATATCCCGATCGGCGGGGTTTCACATCATGTAAAAGAGGGTGATATGCTGATAATGCCGGCAAATGTCCCGCACGCCGTACATCCGGTGACTCAGTTTAAAATGATGCTCGTGATGATTCGCGAGTAATCCCGATACCTATTTTTATAGCTGAAAAACAAAACAGACAGTATCTGAACATGGGAAATCCCGGCTGAAGATACTGACAGGAGTTCCCTTGCGTGAAGATCAGGTGAAAAAATGAGCACTCGATCATATATTTTAATCGAAAACATTGATGGAACATTCAGCGGAATCTATTGTCACTTTGATGGATATCCAAAAGGAGTCGGAGCCACTCTCTTGGATAGTTATAGAACCGAAGCAAAAATACGGAAACTCATTGCTCTTGGAAACCTGTCTTCACTTGGTTCATCTCCCGAAACATCAGTCGTACATCACTATGATTTGGGGGATGCATCCCCGGAAATTCTGCAAAACTTTACCTCGGGAAGATACGGCGGAATCCAATACAGGTATGTTTTTACACAGGATGGTGAC
>DATESH010000127.1:0-4806 GCA_035270965.1 Methanocorpusculum sp. | reverse complement strand
GCAACAATTGATGCGAGTCCTTCAACGATGTGGGTCTGAGGGGTGATAGGGTATGCGGAGATGACCTGCGGTCTGCAGAGACGTACTGTTTCTGCTACGGCGATTGACCCCTCCATTATTTTCATCGTCATTTATTTTTCCTCCATTTTCATGGTGATTGCCTTTGCTTTATCCGGGCATTCCTCGGCGCACATACCACATCCCTTACAGAAGTCGAGATCAATGGAATATGTTTTGTCAGGGTTCTGGGAGATACATCCTTCCGGACAAATCAGCTGGCATGTTCCGCATTTTGTACATTTTTCCGTGTCCATTATAGGATAGAAAACTCTCCATGAACCGGTTTTATTGTTTCTGCTGTTACCCGGGCGTGCCGTGCATCCAATTCCAAGAGCCATTATGCGCATTCCTCCTTTATCATAGTATACGCACGTTTTGCTGCGGCGACGTTGGTATCTGCGAGTTTACCGTCGAATCTGTTTCTGATTGCTCCTTCAAGAGCATCGAGAGTAATCTCACCGCTTGCGGCAGCGAATGCACCCATCAAAGTAGTATTGGTGATTGGGCGTCCGATTTCTTCCATGGCGACCTTCGTTGCGTCGATGGTAATTAACTTCACACCTTCGGGCAGATTGTATTTCGGGTCCTTTTCAGTGTTGATGATTGCAATCCCGCCTGCCGACATTCCGGCAAACACATCCACGTCGTGAATAAGGGTGCTGTCCTGAACAATGATGTAGTCTGGTTCGTAAATCTGACTTCGGAGACGGATTTTCTCATCGCTGAATCGGACAAATGCCTGCACCGGGGCGCCGCGGCGTTCTACACCAAACGCAGGAAATGCCTGGGAATAGACACCTGCGGTAAAAGCAGCCGTTGCTATTAATTCAGCAGCAGTTACCGATCCCTGTCCACCTCTACCGTGGATGCGTAATTCTCTCATAACACTTATATTTATCACGATTAATCAATATGAATTTACTGTTTGAAAATTTCCGTAAAAAAGAATACTGTTTTCTAAAACCAATGGAATATTGGGATGGATTATATTTTTCGGGGCTGTAATACCCTGATACCCAGAATTTCCTTCGCTCCGGCAAACACATCCCGGGCTACAAGAGCAAGTCCTTCCGACGCCGCCCACTCATCATATACCATGACCGGTTTCTGGAGCAGGGCTGAAATCTCCTCGGCCAATTCGGGCGCGAGACTTCCTGCAAGAGCAACCGGGGCCTCGCGCGCAAGAAGGAGAAGTGAGGCACATTCCATCGCGGCCCACATCGCGATGGCAGGTTTTTGATACTTCTCTTCCATATGGAATGAGACACCTGCTGTTGTGAATGCCTCATTTGCAGTACATTCACCATTGTCAATTCTCCTGATTGCGTCCACATCAAGTGCTCCGTGCTGGGTGCCCGGCGCGAAGACACATGCATCAAATGCCCCGATGATTTTTCCATTGATAACCAGCATGGACACCGTATTAGAACTGATATCGGATATGATGAACGTATCATGCAGGGTCTGTTTTGCAAGGTAGGCGATACCGAGTTTTTCCGGGCTCGTCTGATGCGAATATACTTTGAATCTCGGATCCGTATCAGACCCGCGGTGAATTCCGGGAATTACCATGGCAGGTATTCCTGAATCTTTTATTACATCAAAGACACGAGTCCCTCCGCCGATATGTTTCCCTGCACCGTCACGGGTAATGACTCCGCGGTTTTTCAGCTCGTTTATAGGTGTTATTTTGGAGAAATTATCCCCCATCGAATAGCAGACGGCAAATCCCTCTATCTCTGAAACCGGGCAGAGTCTCTCGAGGTCGGAAATTTTGAAATCCGTTGCAGCTTCCCGGGAGATTTTGATATGTTTTCCGGTTTCTGTTGCGAACCGGAGAGATGTTGTCCCATGGTCGACTCCAATATACATGCAGGTAATGTATGGTTAGAGGATGAGATAAGTTCTATCCTCATGAGCGCCAATAATTTATTGAAATGGGCGATACCCACTATGATACATTAGGCGTAGCGAAAAACGCAACGCCGGAAATGATAAAAAAAGCCTATGTTGCTCTCGTAAAGGAGTTCCACCCGGACCATGCGGGTTCCAACGAGGACAAACAGCAGGAATACAACGAGCGTCTGCTCAAAATAATGGCGGCATACGACGTTCTTGGCAATGCTGAAAGCAAAGCGGCTTATGATGCCGACCTTACGGGAGCTTCGGTTCCCCTCTCGCCACGCGGCAAAAAAATGTCCGGGATGCCGACAAAAAGCGGTGATATAGAAACTGATTATCCGGTGTCCATGAGTATCGCCGCATATGGAAAAGGCAAAATTCCTATGAATGTTGCAGGAGAAAAAATCGTCATCAAAGTATACCCCGGAGTCAGGCGTTACAGAATTGAAAACAAAGGTGTACCTGTCGAAGGAAAACCCCGGGGCGACCTGTATGTCAATCTCAAGGTAATCCCTGAGGAAAACTGGGAGATCGACGACACGACAAATAACCTGATCTGTCACCTGCAGATTTCGCCGAAAGTTGCTGAGAACGGCGGCACGCTGCCCCTCACGCTTCTATTCAGGAAAACCATAAAAATCACCGTGCCTGCCGGTGTAAAAACCGGAGATCGTTTCGCCCCGCCCGAAGGGAAAGGGCTCGGCATTCTGTCTCCAAAGAAAAAAGGTAATATCATCATTGACGTTGAAGTGGCAAAGAAGAAAGGCCTCTTTGGTCTATTCGGATAAATCATGACAGAAAAAAACGGAAACCTGACTGCGGCTGATTTTCATCACGAACTTTATCGCAGATTTGAGACGGCGATCTCCAACGGAGAGCCGCGTCTGGAAGTATCGGCAGGAGAACTGCACAAAACACTCAAAGCATCAAACAGGCTTTCGATGTGCTGCAACGCCCTCTATGATATGCAGAATATAGGAGATGTGATCTCCTCAGTCCCGTCTGGAGGGGTCGGTGCATCTCTTCTCGTCAGTTACGCTCTACCGAGAGAAAAGGGACTTGCGCTTGAAAAAAGTATCTATGACAAGACGGCAGTGCTCTCCGGGTATGATATGCGGATGAAAAGGTTCCAGGATTTTGCACAGATTCACCCGGTATTTCGTGACCTCGAACCCATCACTCACCTGAAAAAATCAGAGGTTGCCACTTGGAATCTTTGCGTTATCACAGCTAAAATTGCTGAACTTATCTGCAAACAGGAAAAAATCCGGGCAGACAACACAAAGTTCGGGACCCTTTGCGGTGCAATCGGCCGTTCGGGTATACTGAGTGATGATGCATTATATGCTCTGGATTTTGTCAGGATTATCGGAAACACCAATGCACGGAAAATCCCCGACGACCATCTGCTGACACCGATTGTCTTTTCATATGCGTCATATGCCTTCGAGATTTTTGCCGACGAGGTTGTGAAGAAAAGACTTGTCTGGAAAAAAGAAAAAGCTGAATAAAAAAATTATGTGCCGTGGTTCCACGAGCTCATATACTCTTTTTGAGCGGGTGTTAACTCGTCGATAGTTGCGCCGATGGCTGCCAGTTTCAGCCGGGCGATATATTCATCAATTTCTGTCGGGACGTCGTGTACCCCTGCAGACATATTTTTACCGTTCTTTGCCATGTATTCAACGCCAAGCGCCTGGACAGCAAAGCTCAGATCCATAACTTCGATCGGGTGCCCCATGCCTTTCGGGGTTGCGAGGTTGACGAGTCTGCCTTCTGCTAACAGGTGAATCTTTTTGTCACCGAGAACGTATGTGTCAATTCCGTCACGGTGTTCAACCGTCTTTGCATGGGATTCGAGCCATGGGATGGAAATTTCAGTGTTGAAGTGTCCAGCATTTGCAAGAATCGCACCGGATTTCAGGAGAGGGAAGTGACGGTCGGTGATAATGTCACAGTTTCCGGTTGTGGTGATGAACAGGTCTCCGATTTTTGCAGCCTCATTCATACTCATCACATCAAATCCGTCGAAATGTGCCTGAAGGGCACGGCGCGGATCAATTTCCGTTACGATAACCCTGGCACCAAGAGCCCGTGCTTTGGTGGCGACACCTCTTCCGCAGTATCCGAATCCTGCGACGACCACATGTTTTCCTGCAATAAGGACATTGGTCGTAAGCATAATGGATGCGAGAGCACTTTCGCCCGTTCCGTGAACATTGTCAAAGTAATGCTTCATCGGCGTGTCGTTTACCGATAGGACCGGGAACTCCAGTTTTCCTTCGGCTTCCATTGCTTTCAGCCGGTGGATACCGGTGGTTGTTTCCTCGCACGCCCCGATAATATGCGGAAGTACATCTCTTCTGTCAAGATGGACTCTGCTGATAAGATCCATTCCGTCATCAATTGTCAGAGTCGGTTTTGCATCCAGAACTTTATCGATTGCCTGGTAATACTCCTCAGTATTACATCCGCGTTTTGCATAACAGGCGATACCCCCCTCACACAATGCCTCTGCCACATCATTCTGGGTAGAGAGCGGGTTACAACCGGTGATGTACACCTCAGCCCCGCCCGCCCGGAGTGTTCTGACAAGACACGCAGTCTTTGCCTCGACATGCAGAGCCATTCCTATTCTCTGCCCTGCAAGAGGTTTTTCAGCTTCAAAGCGTTTTCTAATCGCCTGGAGGACTGGCATAAACTGGTATGCCCACTGTATTTTCAGCTCTCCCGAACTTGTCATGCCTTATCTGTTGGTCTGCATGACTATTATTCGTTGCTTGTGAGACCAGTTCCTGCGAAAAATATACAATTAATCAGAGAGCAAATTAGTAACCACATGTA
>DATESH010000126.1:0-7208 GCA_035270965.1 Methanocorpusculum sp. | reverse complement strand
CGCGCTCGTATCGGATCTGCTCACAAAAGAAGCGTTCGATGAGCGTGTGGAAAAAAAAGCCGAGTCTCTCGGCGGTCTGGTGGACGAAGTCACGGCTGCGATGCTGGTGGTAGATGAACTTGGGCGGAGTCATATAAAAATTGGGGATATTCCGTCCGCTCAGACATCCCTTGTTTCTTTTTTCGGAAAAATTCTAGAGATCAGACCGCCGCATGAATTCACTCGCGAGGGAGAAGAACCGGGTCTTGTAGCCTCCGTTGTTCTCGGAGATCCGACCGGCACGGTGACAATGAGCCTGTGGGATGAGCGTGCCCTGGCGGCCTCGGAGATGGACATAGGTGCGGTCATCGAAGTTATCGGCAAGCCCCGCCTGGGTAGAAAAGAGGTGACCTGCATCGCCGTTAGAGAAAGTTCTGTAACAATCGTGGAGACGAAAAAACCGCCGACCTCCGAAATTATGGCTTCGCCACTTGTTGGAAAAATCCTTGTTGCGTTTGACATGAAAGAGATTACCCGACGTGACGGGACTCCTTCAATGCTCCAGGAGTTCATCATTGGCGATGCGTCGGGCACAGCACGGCTCATCTGCTGGGAACCAGAGATTTTCTCTGATGTGGATGAGGGTGCCTGCGTTTCAATTTCCGGCGTTCAGAGAAAAGAGGAGGATGGGGTCGTTGAGTATATAGTATCCGATGCGGCAATAATAAGTATTCTGCCGGATGAAATCAGTGTATTAACAAAAGATGCAGATGAAGTTACTGAAGGGCAGACTTCTGTCGTGACAGGCGTGGTCACGTCCGTCTCGGATATCAGGACATTTATTACCCGGCGGGGTACCGAGTCACGTGTGAAAAATGTGCAGATCACCGGGTCTTCAAAGAAGACGACAGTGAATATCGCTCTCTGGGGAGATGCGGCAGATGCCCTTTTTTTACCGGGAGACTCCATTCGGGTGGTGAATGCCGCGGCACGGCTGAACCGTTATGGATCGGTGGAACTTTCCGTCGGGCGCGGCGCAGCAATAAGAATGGTAATCCTGCCTGGAGAGATGTGTTCCGTTTCCGGGATGGTGATCCCCAGACCCGAAGGTCTGTCACTCGATGACGGAAAAACGGTCAGGATGCTTATTACAGAGGAGAGTCCTACTCCCGGAACCTGGATTCAGGTTACGGGTATATGCCGGAACGGACGGATTTCTGCCGAGACAATCACCGGATGCCCTGATGATGCAGGGTCTCTCACTGAAAGGCTCAACAATTTATTATAATCCTAGTTTATCGGTAATCTTTCTTTTTGCATATTCAGCAAATGCCCGTTTGCATTCCGGAGAGGAGAGGAAGTCATAGGTTATCTGATCGAGAACCGGTTTGATGAGCGGATTATTCGCCAGGTCGCCTGCCATTTTTACAAGAGCATTTTTGTATTCAGTATTGTTTTTTTCTGTCATACGGATACATAGGTTTGGGACAATTATAAGGATATTGTACGGTCAAAACCCTGAAAATCAGCACAGAAAAAACAGCATCTCTCTTAGTGATAACAGGTATTTCCCGTATGTTGAGGGCATTATCGCACCGCGCGGTATGGGGTTTATATGGAACAATGCTGATGTATTAGTATATCTGTAAAAGGAGTAAGAGAAGATATGACGTCACTTGATATTGAAGACATTCCGGGAGTTGGGCCGGCAACAGCCGACCATCTGCGTGAAGCAGGATACATTACCGTTGAAAGCATTGCGACGGCTACGCCGATAGATTTAGCCGAGGCTGCAGAACTTGGTGAAAGCACCACTAAGAAAATCATCAAGGCGGCCCGTGAAATAGCAGACATCGGCGGCTTCAAAACCGGCACGGATATTCTGACACGCAGGAAGGATATTATGAAGCTCAAAACCCTGGTGCCGGAGCTTGACGAGCTTTTAGGCGGGGGGCTCGAGTCCCAGGCCATCACCGAGTTCTATGGTGAGTTCGGTTCGGGAAAATCCCAGATTGCACACCAACTTGCAATAAACTGCCAGCTTCCGCGGGAACTGGGCGGACTTGGAGGAAGCTGTCTCTACATCGATACAGAAAACACCTTCCGCCCCGAACGTATCGAACAGATGGCAGCAGGTCTGGAACTTGCCGATCTCCCCGAAGGATACACACTCCCGACTACAGAGGACTTCCTTGGAAACATTCATGTAGCACGTGCCCATTCTTCAGACCATCAGATGCTGCTGATCGACGCAGCCCGTGAACTCTCCAATGAACTTGCCCCGTCGTCTCTCCCGGTAAAACTCATCATCGTTGACTCCCTCACGAGTCTGTTCCGTGCGGAATATGCAGGACGCGGAACACTAGCCGGAAGACAGCAGAAACTCAACCGACACATGCACGACCTCTTCAAACTCGTCGATGATCTGAATGCCGTAGCTGTGGTCACAAACCAGGTAATGTCAAACCCAGGACTCCTCTTCGGGGACCCGACCAAACCCATCGGAGGAAATATCGTTGGACACACCGCGACCTTCCGTCTCTACCTCAGGAAGAGCAAAGCAGGCAAACGAATTGCAAGACTTGTGGACAGTCCGAACCTTCCGGAAGGCGAAGCTACGTTCATGGTCGAAACCGCAGGTATCAAACCCTGTTAACCCCAATATTCTTTTTAACCATGCTCAAGGCATTTATCACTGACATTGATGGTACCCTCACCGATGACCGTCGGAGAATTTCGACTGAAGTCATTGATGAAATGCGAAGAATAATTGATGCCGGAATTCCTGTCATACTTGCTTCGGGCAATACGCTCTGCTTCCTGGATACATTCTCCCATATGATAGGAACCGACGGTACCATCATCGGAGAAAACGGCGGAGTCTACCGTTTGGGATTTCTCGGAAACAAACACGTCACCGGCAATCAGAATATCTGCCTCGCAGCCTACGACAAAGTCGTGTCGGAACTAGAACCGAAAGGTGACGACCTGCGTCTGTTCAGTCTCAAATACCGATACTCAGATATCGCATTTTCCCGTGATGTTCCCGCAGCGGTCGTAAAGGATATCCTGAAAGACGTTCCGGTCGTCGTACTTGATACCGGATTTGCTATTCACCTTCAGTTACCTGGCGTCAGCAAAGGCTCTGCATTTGAAAAACTTGCGAATATGATGGGGCTCACACCCGAAAACTTCCTAGTCGCGGGAGATTCAATAAACGACGTGTCTATGCTGAAAATCGGTGGAGTATCCATCGTTCCGTCAAGTGCCTCGCCGGAAGCAAAGAATGCCGCTGATTATATCATGGAAAAACCGTTCGGTGAAGGCACAGCCGAAGCTCTGCACAAATATTTATAAAATAAAAATGAGTGAGTTTTCCGAATAGTTCAGCGGAGCATATACCTGTCGACGACGATAAAATCTGTAATATCTTTCACTGCTTCAAACGGCAGGGTAATGGCCTCATTTACGAGTTTAAAACCGGTTGTATCAAAACCTGGATCAGGGCGGATAAGCAATGCTTTCAATTGTCCGGTTGCTGCATCGAAGGAAACATTCCGGATCTGACCGATAATCTTTCCATCAGTGCTCATTACCCGCTTCCTGCGGATATTATGGGTAAATTGCTCACTCTGCATGAATAATCAGTTTAGTGTTTTGATAAGATAGTATTTATCCATTTGGATAAAAACGTTCAGAGTGATGGAAACACCCGGATAATATCCGAGTGGGTTAAGATTCCGATTGCTTTCCCATTCTCTGTAACTATGACTCTGCCGATATCCTGTTCCTTGAATCGTTTGATAACTTCATAGAGGCGCATCTCGCCGGGAATTGTTACAACATTTCTGACCATTATATCGCTAATGAAAGTGGTGGTCGGCACCTCACGGTCCAGTGCCGACATAATATCCGCGATAGTTACGATACCCAGAAGATTACCGTTTTCAATGACCGGAGCCCCGTGAATCTTCCTCTGGAGGAACGTCTTCATTGCATAGGCAAGCGTCATATCCGGCTCCAGCTGAATCAGCGGGGCACTCATATATTCAGAAATCTGCTTTTTCGGGAGCGAGGTCATCTCTGATGTCGAGATAAGAAGAGCGCTGTTGATTTCATCCTTTCCAAAGACCTCACCTTTGATGAGCAGTTTGTTTACCGGAGTCGGACCGATGGCAACCCGGTCACCAACTTCAAACGACCGCACACTGCCGATTATTTTAATGAGGGCATGACACAAATCTGCGTGGGTAAGTGTGGTGAAAGCAATCTCATGCACGCGCACCCCCTCGACGGGCTCTCCATTTTTCAGGATAGGAACTTCGCTCTCGGAATAATCAGATGAAACATTCAGTTCAGAATATGCACGTGTTGTGGGCTGATAACCACCTTTCGGACCCGGAATGCCGTCAACTAATCCGAGAACCTTGAGTGCGAGCATCTGATTCCGGACCGTTCCGGGATTTCTCCGGATGATCTCTGCAATGTCCTCCCCCTTGACAGGATGCGAATATTGATGATAAAGCGAGATAAGTGTAATAAGGATATCTTTTTGAATTAGTGATAAATCCATACTACTGATTCATTCTGATTGCTATAGTAATAAACCAAATGGATTGGATGAAAATGTACTTCGATAAAATACCGACCGTGCTAACAGCAGATGAACTGCTTGACCGCAGCTTCCGCCGTGCTACAAAGAAGATGCGGGATAAACCAGATAAACGTCATGGTAATGAGGATTTCGTTAGGGCAATCACCCAGGCGACGCATGATAAACTGGTAAGTATTATCCAGAGTTTCCCCGAGTTTGAAGAGCTTCCGCCATTTTACCGGGACCTTTGTGATATTTTGTTCGGGATGGATAACCTGAAAAAGAATCTCGGGATGGTGGGATGGGCCGCAAAGAATGTGCGTGATGTGGGCGCCAGTATTTCCAGAGGAATGCGCTGGGCCGACACACAGGTCGAGAGAAGACGTGCCGTGGCACGCATCGCATCAATAGTTCACCGTGCAGATGACGCTCTGCGTTATCTGAACGATGTAAGGAATGTTCTCCGTGACCTGCCGGTAATCAGTACTGATGAATTTACGATTGTTGTTGCCGGTTACCCGAATGTAGGAAAATCCTCATTTATCCGTCTGGTTTCCAGTGGAGATCCGGAGGTCGCTTCCTATCCGTTTACGACGAAGGGAGTCATTGTCGGTCACAGAGATGCCGAGCGGAGACACAGAATCCAGTTTATCGATACGCCCGGTCTTCTTGACAGACCGGAAGAGGAACGGAACGTGATTGAGAAGCAGGCACTCAATGCTCTCGTGTATGTGGCAGATATAGTTATGTTCATACTTGACGCAAGTGAAAACTGCGGTTACTCTATCGAAGCACAGATAAAACTCCGTGAGGAAATAGAATCAATCATTTCGGTTCCGATGGTTACCGTTGTAAACAAATCCGATATGAAATCAATGGAAGGATACTATAACATGTCCACCACGACAAAGGAGGGCGTTGATGAGGTCCTTACAGAACTCCTGCGCCTCCGTGATGAACTGAAGGATGAAGAGGTCGTCGATTTACGTTCCGAACTTCCCCTACCCGCAATGAGACGGCACGGGGCAAGACTGGAAGACTCAACTTCGGATTTCTGATTCCTAATCTTTTTTATTATTTTTTAGAGTACACAAACCATATGAATGGGATTATCTTCAGATGTACATCAAAGACAATCACGTACATGAAATCGAGTAACCCAAAAAAAAATGTTGAAAAAATGAAATTTTAATCTTTTTTATACTCGCCATGTTTTTTCCAGAGATAGATAATTCTCTGGAGAGCCGAGAGGTTCGTGCAGACAGCAACGAGAATTACCGCAATCCAAATCTGCCCGATGATTCCGAAGAAGACCACAGAAATCATCGTCTCCGGCCTGCCGAAGAAACCCACTCCTTCCAGCGGATCCGAAATCTTCCCGTCCTCTTTGCAGGTATATCCAATCTCTGCATACGTCACCGGTTTGATGAACGTATTCATAATCGATCCGATTACAGCCAACCCCGCCACCAGCATATCTGCCGTCGGCGTAAGCCCGGTAGTAAACTGGGAGATGATTGGAATTCCCGACAGCCCTATTGCAAGAAGGACAATCCCATCCACATATTTATCGACAATCCAATCCGAGATAGCTCCGAAGTCGGTCTTCTTTTTGGTAATCCGCGCGACCGAACCGTCAGTCAGATCAAGAACGCCGGAGATACCCAGGAGAATACTTCCGACCAGGAACGCCTGGCAGAAAAAGCAGACAGCAGCCCCTATCCCGAAGAAAAGAGACAAAAGGGTAATCTGGTTCGGGGTAAACCCGGTCTTAACAAAAAACCAGACAACCGGATTGAGCCAGCCGGTAAGTTTGTGTCGGAGTGAAGTGATATTCATGGATATGGAGGTAAAATCATTTATCGGTGCGTGCTAAATATTTATACATCGTCAAGATATATGAATCAGAAGGAAACCTCATGGAGACACTACATAAACCACACGTGCTGATGATTTCAGAAATCACCGCTGACGGGAAACTCACCCTTGGGAAAGGTGTTTCCAGCAAAATACTGATGAAATACATGTCGCATGAAGCCGAAATCCTTCTTCACGAAACCCGTGCCGAATATGATGCAATAATGGTCGGTTCTTCCACAATCCGCATCGATAACTCGTTTCTGACCGTGAGAATGGTTCTGGGTAAAAGTCCGATTCGGGTGATACCTAACAGTCTTGCAGACCTCCCCCTGACCTCAAATGTCTTTGATACGACCTCGGTCCCAACAATCCTTGCAGTATCATCCCGGGCACCGCAGGAGAGAATCGACGCCTTCACCGCGCAAGGTGTTGACGTGGTTGTCTGTGGTGAGGACAGAGTGGATTTCCCGAAACTGATGGACATTCTCTACAATAAATACAATGTGGAAAAACTCATTATTGAAGGAGGACCCACTCTGAACTGGCACATGCTTCATCACAATCTTGTTGATGATATCTGGCTTATCCACATGCCGTTTATCGTGGGAGGGAGTGATACACCCTCACTTGTAGGCGGGATGCCGATCAGGTCAGAACAGGATATGATTCGGCTCGATTTAACGGGCACGAAAATGTACGGTTCCAATCTGGTTACCGAATACCGCGTTCTGTATTAATTTGTTTGTTACCGTCTCCGGTAAATCAGAAGGCCTCC
>DATESH010000125.1:0-6341 GCA_035270965.1 Methanocorpusculum sp. | reverse complement strand
CCAAGCACGATGAGGTAGTCCGGATCGGATTGTTCGATGATTGTGAGGAGCCGGGACATCCGTGCATCGGTTGCACTCTGGAAATGGAGACCATGTCTGTGCAGGTCTGCCTCCACGCCGAAGTGAGGGTCGGCGATAACGAGGGTACGTTCCTGTCTTTCGATGAGAATGGCAGGTCCTTCTGCATAAAATTCCGGCTGCATGGTTACGCGATTTTGATGAGTTCGGTTGTCGGGGTGTAGCATTCCCCTTCTTCCATCAGAAGCCCGAGCCGGGTTTTTGCTGATGTTTCGTCGAGCCCGAGGGTTCGGAGACGGGAGACGACGTCAAGTATCTTCGCTCCTTTCTTTTCGGAGAGAGCGGCGATTATTTCCAGGACCTGTTCATTGGTTAACTCTTCCTTTGGCTCAGCAGGGCGGGCGGATTCTAACGCAAGTTTTATTTTTCCGGCGAGTTCTTTTCTCGCAGGAGAACTTCTGCATTTTTCGAGGCGGGAAATGGTTGACTCCGCGGTCCGGAAGATCCAGGCGTTTCGCGATTCCCGGGTTGCGGGAATGATGGTTTCCGGAACTATTTCCAGAAAGGTTCTGCCTGCGTATTTCCGAAATCTGACCGCCCCGAAAACGGCCGCGAACGACGGTACGTCAAGTTCGCCGGCTATTTTGAGGAGAGGGATATTTTCCCAGTTCATTGAGCAGGTAAAAACTCCGGTCGGGTCGCTCATACGGAACGAGGAGATTTTTTCGTTACGGGTTGTTTTTTCCGTGAGGGTCCCGATGAAAAATATTCTGGGGGTGAATATGCCGAATGGGGTTGTAAACCCGGCATTCGCTGCTTCGGTCGCGAGAGCAAATTCGCCTGCGAAGATGCATGATGCCGGGACAAGTCCATTGGGGGGTGTATCCATTCTTATGTCATTTGGTTTGCATGGGCATAAAACCGACCTTCCCCGAAAATAAAGATAAAATACCAGCATGCCTCACCACTCATGTTCAGGCATGAGATAATTCATCTGCCGGTCATTTAGGATGAAGATAAATTTTCAGGGATTATCAAATCATGGGACATTGCCAAGTCGGTTTCAAAAAATCACATAAAATTCTCAGAAATCATGACAAAGGATGTAATCCTGGTGAAAAAACTGATTCCCTCTGGTTACCGCATCACTTCTCAAAAATATCACACATCTACTCTTCCCGTAGTCGGTGACGTGGAGGGGTTTGGGGAATGCTTACCAGCGAAACAATTTCTCTTACCTGGGTTTCTTTCAGTGGATTCTGAAAAAAATCAGGGATTGGCTGGCATAAGGTGTTTGAAATCAAATGGGGTTCAGCTCAGGGCAGACTTTTCGATGACAATCTGCCCGTATGCCGGCGGGAGTGTGACAGTAAATGTTGTCAGACAGAACCTGCGAAAAATATTCTATCCTAATTTCTTTTTCCGGCAAGAGTCGGTCGGCTTGTGTACATAGATAACCGTTCCGACAAAATCCTGAGCACATCATCCGGTGTATCCACCCCGAAAATTTTGTCATCAGGAATGTCCGGGTAACGCGGTTTATCATCAATTCTTTTATCTGCTACGATAGAGCTCCAGTCAGCGAAAATTCCATCTGCGTGCACGGTATCCGGGACCCGGTATGCCATGATAAGACGGCGCATTACCCATGCATACGATAGTTCGGAGAGTGTTCCTGAACCTCCTCCGACCGCGACGACCGCGTCCGTGTTTGCCACGATGAAATTCCGTGCATGGTCCAGCCCGGTCGCAATGACGATATCAGTATATTTATTCGCCTGTGCCGGGTCATTTCCCGGAAGAATCGCGATAACATCTCCTTCGTGGTATTCAGGAGAAGCATGTGCCCCGCGGGATACTGCCTCCATCACTCCGCCAAGTCCGCCGGACATAATCCGGTATCCGCTGGAGACGAGAGCACTTCCCAAAGAATAGGCAAAATATTCTTTTGCACATCCTGGTGTAAGCGCAGCGTCTCCAATAACTGAAATTACCGGTCTTCTTGTCATTCTATATAATGCGTTGTCTGGTATCATCAAGATTATTACCAGCAGGGTAGTAAACCATTATAATTTAACCTGTTTAACACGTTTGAATCATTATTATTACCTCTCCAAACTAAAGATAAAGTGGAATTATTCATGAAACGTAACTACATATGGCTTAGTATTGCCCTTGTTATCTGTGTTTTCCTATCCATAGGAATTGCAGGATGTGTAAGTGAACCTGCCGAAGATGTTGAAATCAACGTTGATGTGGCAGCCTCATTGACCGGCGCTCTCACTGAAATTGCAGACAATTTCATGGCAGAGAACCCGAACATCAAAGTCAATCTGAACTTTGCAGGAAGTTCAACCTTAAAGTCCCAGATTCTTGAAGGAGCAGATGTTGACATGTTCATCTCGGCAAACGACAAAAATTTTGACCCTGTAGTCGAAGCCGGACTCATTACCGACAAAAAAGTTCTCCTTGAAAACAAACTCGGCATCGCAGTTCTGAAAGCAAATCCGAAAGGGATCACCGACCTTGGGAGCATGACAAATCCCGGTGTTAAACTTGTCATCGGTGATGATGCAGTACCATTTGGTCAGTATACCAGGATCATCATCCAGAATTACGAAAACGCTTCCCATGCAGGATACGTTGACGCATTCATGGCAAACGTTATTACTGAAGTCGATGCAGTTACAAGTATCAAATCCTACCTTACCCTTGGTGAAGCAGACTCCTCGATTGTTTACATGTCGGATATCTCCAAAGACGACAAAAATGACATTACAATTATTGAGATTCCGGACGAATACAATGTCATTGCCTCATACCCGTATGGTATCTTTAAAGCAACTACCAAACTCTCCGCTGTCGAAAAGTTCGAAGATTATCTCACCGGCAGTGCCGGAAGTGCAGTTCTTACCGACTACGGATTTGTGCCGGTAGCATAATCAGATGATGACCTCTGCTGCCGGATACCACAGAATCAGCCGTATTGCGACTCGGGTTCTGACAGGAGGTCTCATACTCCTATTTCTTATTTTTATTTCCGTCCCTCTTGTGTCTCTCTTCATGCGGGTCGGCATAGAAGATCTTCTTTATGCGATTACCAGTGAAGCGGCAATCAGCGCCCTGCGTTTGAGTGCAGTTACTGCCGTGATTTCAACGATTATCGTAATCATCTTCGGGACACCTCTAGCCTACATCAATGCAAGAATTCCATATAAGGGACGAAACATTGTCGATACCATAACAGATCTGCCGATTGTCCTCCCGCCAACGGTCGCGGGTCTTGCCCTCCTGATGGCATTCGGGGCAAACGGTCTTCTTGGTCAGTATTTTTCGATATTCGGCATACGAATCGCATTCACGACCACGGCAGTCGTGCTTGCCCAGATTTTTGTGGCATCGCCGTTTTATCTCCGTCAGGCACGATCAAGTTTCGAAGCAGTCGATGTCGAGTATGAATACGCGTCCCGGACTCTTGGTGCAGGTCCCTTGAAAACATTGTTCAAAGTTACGCTGCCGCTTGCTTTCGGTTCACTTCTGTCCGGTGTCATCATGACTTTTGCAAGGGCTCTTGGAGAATTCGGGGCAACAATGATGTTTGCCGGAAATCTGGCAGGTAAAACCCAGACCATGCCGCTCGCGATTTACAGTGAACTGCAAAGTGACCTGTCGATTTCAGTGGCTCTGGCAATTTTACTTGTAATCTTTTCGTTCGGCATTATACTGATTGTGAAATATCTTGGAGCATGGGAGATGAGAAAATATGCTTGAAGCCAGATTTACGCGGTCTCTTCGTGATTTTTCTATGGAGGTGGATAATCTGATAGTGCATCGGGGAGAGACTTTGGCACTCATTGGAGAGAACGGGTCCGGAAAATCGACCACCCTGAAAATTATCTCGGGTCTTATGAAACCGGATTCAGGAAGAATAACCCTGGATGGGGAAGTCCTGTATGATAGTGCTGGAAAGATACATGTCGACCCGGAGATGCGAAACATCAGTTACATGTTTCAGAGTTATGCACTTTTCCCGCACATGACGGTCCGGGAAAACATCGCCTACGGTCTTGTGGTGAGAAAGAGACCCAAGGAGGAGATCCGGGTCAGGACCGATGAACTCATTTCCAGGATGGGACTTAATCAGATTGCAGATGAGTCGGTGACCCGTTTATCCGGAGGTCAGCGTCAGCGGACGGCACTTGCCCGCTCCCTTGCCCCGAGACCATCCCTCCTTCTTCTGGACGAGCCTCTTGCGGCACTTGATGTAAAAACCCAGGAGAGTATGCGTCGTGAACTTGCCACCGTCATCAGGTCAGAAAACATCCCCTGTATTCTCGTGACCCACTCGATTGTGGATGCTCTTTCAATCGCAGATCATGTATCCGTTATCAAACTGGGAAAAATCGTTGCAACCGGGACTCCTGAGGAGATTGTCCGTGACCCGGTCCACGGTTTTTCTGTTTCAGAAAACCCGAATATGTTCCGGGGTGAGGTTCATGTAAGAAAAACGGGGGCAGTCTGTGTCAAAATCGGTGGAATATATGTTCGGGCAGTTACCACGTTGTCCGGGATTGTCAATGTGGCAATCCGCCCCGAGGAGCTGATTCTCTCGCGGGAAAAGTTAGCTTCGTCTGCAATTAACTCCTTTGAGGGGAAAATCACCAGGATTCGGCCGACCGGTCTTGAGGTTACGGTCTATGTGGATATCGGAATCATCCTTGCGGCAACTCTTACTCCTCAGTCGGTTGAGAGGCTTTCACTGAAAACGGGGGAGTCAGTGTTTGTAACGTTCAAAGCAACCGCGGTTCACATTTTTGCGTGAAACAAAATAGAATATCCCTCAACTTTTTTTTGTTCGCGGAATGCGTTTAGGGTATTTCAGCGTGATTCTTATCCACTTATGTTTGGGAGAATTTTCAGTTTGCATCTTTCGGTATCCATGATGAAGTAATACTTCATGGTTTCATATGGATGCCGCACAGCCCATTTTTGTGTGCATTCCGAGAGGACTGGTGTGGGTGTATTAATACATTGTAAGTTTGCCAAAAAAAAAGTTGAGAGATGCTCTCAGATATTTTATAGAGGGAATTTAGAATATCAGGTTCAGAAAGTAAATTACAATGCCGATAATTCCCGCTGAAATCAGAACAACTGTTGGTTTAATGTGAAGTGATTTCCGGTCATCTGCATCGTAATATGTAACCAGACCTGCTGATGAACTAAGTCCTCTACCCGAGTTCTTTGCTGCCATATCCTATTATATTCATCCTCTACCCATATAAAATGGCAGGAAAAATGGTCGTTATGATAGAGGAGATACTTGATGGGCTGGCTTTCACAGGGGATACGTTTACACCACGTAATGTGTCAATAATCATTGAAAACGGCATTATTAAAGAGATAACTGATATAAAAAAGCCCGCTTCCCAATGGATTGCCCCCGCATTTTTCAACGCACACACACACATTGCCGACACGGTTGGGATGGATACCAAAATCGACAGACCGCTTGCGGAACTGGTTGCACCTCCGAATGGGGTAAAACACAAAATTTTACGGGAAACCCCTGATGAAGTTCTCACCTCTGCGATGAAAGATACGATTCTCTTTATGAAATCTACCGGCACACTTGGATTCGCCGACTTTCGTGAAGGAGGGAAAACCGGTGTGGATCTTCTTTTGAAAGCCTCTGATCCCGCAGTTCGCATGCTCATATTCGGGAGAGACGGGGGAGAAGTTGTTGCCGGCGGCTTTGGTCTGTCGAGTGCTAAAGGGACAAAAGAGGAGGAGGACGTAGTTAACCGTGCAAAAAAAGCCGGCAAACTTTTTGCCGTGCATGCAGGTGAGGTCGGAATAAAAGACATTGAGGCAGCTTTTGCTCTTGAACCAGATCTCATCATTCACGCCACGCATTTTACCCGGGAACATATCCGGGAAGCCGCCGACCGTGGTATACCTATTGTCATATGCCCGCGGTCGAACTGGCTTCTCGGTGCGACTGTGGACAGCAAACGTCCTCCTGTTCAGGAAATGCTGGATGCCGGCTGCAAAGTTTTCCTTGGAACCGACAATGTAATGTTTGTCTCCCCGGATCTGTTTGCTGAAGCAGCCTTCCTGAAAACGGTTTACAAATTAAACTCGGAGGATATTTTCAGGATGGTTACGGGAGGCTTTTCCCTGATTGGACAAAAGGAAACAATTGAGGTTGGCAATCCGGCTAACCTCATACTTCTTGATGGGAAGTATGCAGGTACCTGGACGAAGGATCCGTCAACTTCGCTCTTCTCCCGCGTCGGGTCACGAGGGATTACCCGGATAATCTC
>DATESH010000124.1:0-7720 GCA_035270965.1 Methanocorpusculum sp. | reverse complement strand
GCGCTTCAGCAGATCAGACTCCGCAGGTTCGACAACAAAAGCAGTCGAAGCCGACAAATCCATAAACAACTCCATAACAATAATCTGTATCGGCGCAAACGGAAGCGGCACATCCAGAAGAATCGGAATCAGAAACGTAATCACAAGACCGATCTTACTCGCAAGAGCATATGTCACGCACTTCGACATATTCTCATAAAGACGTCTCCCCTCCTTAATTGCATCAATAAGCGCAGTAAAATCATCATTCGCCAAAACCATATCCGAAGCCTCTTTCGCGACATCAGTCCCCGAAATCCCGAAAGAAATCCCGATATCAGCCGTTTTCAGCGCAGGAGCATCATTAATACCATCTCCCGTCATTGCCACCACCTCCCCGCTCTCCTGAAGCGACGTCACAATCCTGAGTTTATCCTCAGGCGAAATCCTCGCAAAAACACTGCATCGTTTAACAGCATCTCTGAGCTCCTCGGAAGACATGGTATGAACCTCATTCCCGGTAAGAACCACATCCGCAAAAATCCCGGACTCGGCCGCCACTCTCACAGCCGTGCTTGCATGATCTCCCGTAATCATAATAACCCTCACACCTGCCGCGGAAAATTCTTTGATAGCAGGTTTTACCTCCTCTCTTATCGGATCATCGAAACAGATCAGCCCGGCAGCCGTATACTTCTCCTTTGGCGGAGACAAAAATCCGACAGCAATTGTCCGGTATCCTGCCTCAAACGATGCATCCAGCTCATTTTGCATCTCAGCATCAATATCCGACATCGCAAAAACGCTCTCCGGAGCACCCTTAATCACATCCAGGACAACCCCCTGATGCTTAAACGTCATCCGAAAGATTTTCCGGGCATTATCAAACCCGTAATCATGCAAAAGCGTATACTCCTTCAGGAGTTCGCTCCGCTCGAGATGCAGCCCGCGGGCATGCTCCACCACAGCCTTATCCATCGGATCGCCGAGAAAATTCCCATCAGAATCGATCGTGACATCCGCCATAAGTGCCCCGACCGTAAACAGCATCTGTTCATTTTCAACAGTCCACTTCTCGATACTCATCTTATTTTCTGTCAGCGTACCGGTTTTATCCGTGGCAATAACAGTAACACTGCCAAGAGTCTCGGAAGCTTTCGTCCGGCGGATGAGCACATTCCTCTTCGAAAGCTGAATCGCCCCGAAACCGAGAAGCATCGTCATGATGATGGGAAGTTCCTCAGGCACCGTTGCCAAAGCAAGAGACAAACCTGTCAGAATCATTTCCGGAACAGGCATCCCGCGAATGAAACCAAGTATCGGGATGAGCACACTGAACAACACCGCAATCCCGATGAGATTTCGGGTCATCTGAAGAATGGACTTCTGCATCGGTGTTTTCGGGTCCCCGGCTTCCTGGGTCATTCCGGCGATGCGCCCGAGTTCGGTGTTCATACCGGTACGAACGACCAGGGCAGTTCCCTTACCTTTCAGAATCACACTGCCCATGTGAACCATATTGGTCCTGTCGCTTAATCCAGTCGATTCGGGAACAGGGTCAGGGGTTTTTCCAATACCCATCGACTCGCCCGTCAGCTGGGATTCGTCAACTTCGAGACCGCGGACCGTGAGGATTCGTGCATCGGCACTGATTTTGACCCCGCTCTTGAGAATCAGAACATCGCCGGGCACAACCCTGCCCGCTTCGATTTCATCGGGTTTCCCGTTACGGATTACCCAGGTCGTCGGCGAAGCTAATTTCCGCAGTGCTTCGATACTTTTTTTGGCTTTGAACTCGGTGTAGACTTCAACAAAGGTAACAATCAGAATAAGACAGATGATGGTAATCGTGTCCCCGATCTGACCCCAGATGCTGTAAATCACACCGATGACCAGGGTAATAATGATGAGCGGATCTTTGAGTTCTGAAAGTAATATCCGGGGAAACGTAATCTTTCTTGATTCTGTTATGGTATTTACTCCGGATTCACTGAGTCGTTTTTCAGCGGCGGCGGCATCCAGACCAAGGGCTATATCTGTATTATAGGCAGTTTGAAGGGTTTCTGTATCCAGCGACCAGGGAAATTCCACAGGATCCATAGAGTATATCTCATTTCAGTTCGATTGGCAGATGTTCTGCGGAATTTTTCCGGCAGCCGATAATATGTTTTTATTCTGTCTGTTCTTTTGAGGAGGTAATAATGATTTCTCTCGCGGCATTTTTTGAAAACGGGTGTTTTCCGGCAGGATGAAACAGATTGATTTTTACATGCGCCGCAGGGGATTCATCCATAATGAGATGCTTTTTATCCCCTCCCGGGAAATAATTACTCTAATGACACTTACACCGAAAGATGCACTTATGCGCTATCACCTTGCCGAGCGGCTGAAACTCGACATCATGCTGATTGCCCACCAGTATGTAACGATCCCTTCACTGAAGAAGGAAGAGAAAGCCGGTGCAAAATCCATGTTAATCGCATTGACTGATGTTCTGGCTGCCGAATGCGATTCCGCGGCAAAGCAGACAGGTGCCGATGAGTTTAATCAGGCATCCGCAGTTTTACTTGACGTGATGGATCTCGCCGGGTCGAACCAGTTTGGTCTTGCCTCAGAGAAAGCCGGAGAAGCTATGACTCCGATTACCACCGTTGCCGCAGGCGCATATGCGGTGCTGAGTGAAAATGCCCTCATTTGAATTGCGGAATTTTCTTTCGACAAGGTTCTCGGTCCGTGAATACGAGACGGGCAACCTGACAAAAGAGGAAAAGGAGTACATGCTCGAAGCGGTAAAATTTGCGCCGACTGCAGGAAATCTTGAAGGCTGGGATGTCGTTATCGTTTCAGACGAAGGGCAGCTGGAAGCTCTGGGTGATGCTGCAGGAAACCAGCATCAGATTCCGGATTCCGGCTGTGCGTTTGTCGTCTGCGCAAATTATGTCCGGTCAATGTCCAGATTCAAAGAACGCGGAATTCTCTACGCAGTTCAGGATGCTACGATTATTACAACCTACCTTATGCTCGCAGCCCATGCTCTTCAGCTGCATACCTGCTGGGTAGGACAGTTCGATGAAGATGATGTCAAAGAGTGCCTTGATTTGCCGAAACACATTCGTCCGGTAGCAATTCTGGTCGTAGGCAGAGGTATGCCGCCGGAGTCGCGTCCCGAACATATGGACCCGGAAGAGCATGTCCATTACGATGTCTGGTAAAGACATTCTGACAAATCTTTTTTTTTATCCGGATTTCAGTGAGCAGATATTCCTCTTGGACTGGTGATACTATCTGCGATGGAAAAAATAAAGAGGATTATGCCGGATTTTAGAATCCGAAGATAAGCGATATTATGAGGTAAGTCAGGAAGGATACTACTCCGGCACAGGGAATGGTGATAACCCATGCTATGAGAATCTGTCTGACCGTTCTAAGATTCACCGCACCCACGCCGCGGGTAAGACCGGTTCCCATGATTGTTCCGCTTGCGACATGAGTCGTTGATACCGGGACACCGAATGATGTCATGAATGAAAGAACGAGTCCTCCCGACAGGGCAGCGGAAAAACCCTGGTAAGGCATAAGCCGGGTTATACCGGTTCCGACTTTTTTGATGACTTTCCAGCCGCCGGATAAGAGACCGACAGAAATGGCAAGGCTTGAGAGAAGGATTACCCATAACGGGACATCCGCACCTACGCCGATTATCCCTACTGAGAGAAGAATAGCAAAAATAACACCCATCGCATTCTGCGCGTCGTTTCCTCCAAGACTTGCTGCCTGGAAACCGGCTGCGAGGACCTGGAGACGCTGGAACCATTTATTCTGCCTGCTCGGCTGGGTTACCCTTTTTGCCATGATGCGTGTCAGAATCATCGTGAATGTCCATGAGACAATCAGACCGAGAACCGGCGAAACACAGATGAAAAGAAGGATGGCGATAAGCCCGTTGAATTGAAAAACCCCTAATACCATTGCGATTGGAACTGCAAGCATTGCACCCGTACCCGCACCGAGAAGGGTATAGAGTTTTACCGAGTCCCTGAAAATGAGTGAAAGGGTCAGCATTATCAGACCGCCGATTAAGGCTCCCATAGCCAGATAGTAAACCATTCCCAGAGCCATTTCAGCAGTGGGCCAGTATACCACGGCAAAACCGCCGGCAGCGATTCCGGCGCCCATCAGACCGCCGACGAGAGCATGTGATGAGGAGACCGGAATACCGGACCGGGAACAGAAATTCACCCAGAAAACTGAACCGCACATGGCGATGAGAAGAAGAATCGGCGTAAAGACATCGGGGTCGACGATACCTTTTCCGATGGTTTTTGCGACTGCGGTCGAAAAGATGAATGGTCCGGCAAAACAACAGACCGATGCAATTAGTATTGCATTTCTTGGAGAAATTGCACGGGTCGCAATCACGGTCGCAATGACATTGGAGGCATCATTCCGCCCGTTCGAGAAATTTGCAAAGAGTGCTAATAAAATCCCGAGAATGATGACAATAGTGGTAACGGTATCCATGATTCACTCACGTATGACGAATCAGAATCGCTGAAAAGACATTGGAGATATCTTCGCATTTATCGGTAGCAATTTCCAGGTGCTCATAGATATCCTTGAGTTTGATGATTTCCACAGGGTCGGTGGATTTGAAAAGCTCGCCAAGAGCAAGTGAAAGGATTTCATCGGCGACATTTTCGAGCCGGTTGAGTTCGATACTGCAGCCTTTGATGGTTTCCGTGTCTTTGAGGGTGCGAAGACCTTCGATACCGGTTTTAATCTCCTCTGCCGACTGGATCAGGCATTTGGCAAACTCCTTCATGAATTCGTCGGTCGTTTTTACCCGGTAGATGAGAAGCATGTGTGCTACGTCGTCGATATTATCAATGACATCGTCAAGAGAGGTTACAAGGCGGGAAATTTCTTCGGGTTCAAAAGGAGTGATGAAAGTGCGGTTCAGTTCGTCATAAGCCCGGTGAGTTATTGCGTCTCCCATGTGCTCTATTTCTTTCATCTGCCGGTATTTTTCATCAAGATCGGTATAGTCGGCAAATATTGTGGCTAGCAGGTCTGCAGCTTTGCAGATGGTGTTTGCCTGTTCTTCGAACAGTTCGAAAAAAATTTTGTCCTGCGGTGCAATTAAATCCTTTAGACCCATCGATTACCTCTGAATCATGTACAATGGTTAGGCAATCATAATCAAGGTAATCATACATAAAATATAGTGTTACTATAGCTTCTATTGATATCCGAATGGAGCCTTTATCTCTATTAAAGACTAACGCTACTGCAGAGATTAACCCTATGTTCTTAATTGGTGAAGCACTAGTTGGTGATGGAGCAGAATTAGCTCACATCGACCTCATGATTGGAGATAAAAACGGACCGGTCGGCACTGCATTTGCAAATGGTCTGACCCAGCTTTCTGCAGGTCACACCCCGCTTCTCGGCGTTATCCGCCCGAATCTTCTGCCGAAACCGGCAGTTCTGATTGTGCCGAAGGTAACGCTCAAACACACCGAGCAGGTTACCCAGATCTTCGGTCCGGCCCAGGCAGCAGTTTCCAAAGCGGTCGCAGATGCTTTAGAGGATGGTATCTTCGAGGGTATGGATGTTGATGAGATTGTTATCGTTGCAAGTGTTTTCATTGATCCGTCAGCAAAAGATTTCAATAAGTTATACCGTTTCAATTATGGGGCGACCAGACTCGGACTCACCCGCGCTCTGGATAAATTCCCGGATGTAGCAACTGTTCTGAAAGAGAAGGACAGAGCAGCCCACGGAGTTATGGGATTCAAGGTTCAGCGTCTGTGGAACCCGCCGTATCTCCAGGTCGCTATGGATCTTGTCGATATGAAGCAGGTCGAGCGCGTTTTAACCGGCGTGCCGCAGAATGATCATGTTATCTTCGAGGCAGGAACTCCGCTTATTAAGCAGTTCGGTCTGAGCGTTATCGGCGAAATCCGCAAGATCCGCCCGAACTGTTTCATTGTTGCCGACCTGAAGACTCTGGATACCGGTAACCTCGAGGCACGTATGGTTTCAAATGCCGGCGGAGATGCCGCAGTCGTTTCCGGTCTCGCACCTGTGGAAACTGTTGCTTCTTTCATTAAGGAAGCAAAGAAGTGCGGTATTTACGCAATTATCGATATGCTGAATGTTGCAGAACCGGCAAAACTCATTGAGTCTCTTGGCAAGATGGGCGGAGCAGCAGTTCTCCCGCAGTATGTTGAGATGCACCGTGCAATTGATAAGGAGTCCACCGGCGAATACAGCTGGGGCGATATCATGAAGATTAAGGAAGTTGCAAAGAGCTACAATGCAAAGATTCTTGTGGCAACAGCAGGCGGAATTCGTCAGCCGGTCGTTAAGAAGGCACTCGCAGCAGGAGCAGATATTATTGTTGTCGGCAGAGCAATCACCGCAAGCAAGGATATCAAGAATGCGGCAGAAAGCTTCCTTGAGGAACTCAACTCGGAAGAGATTGATCAGTTCCGCATTATGACTGATTTCTAAATACGTTTGTCCGTGGCTTTGCCACGTGCAATATATTTTTCGGGCTCTGTTTTTCCCGTCTGTTTTTTTCATTCTGTTTTAGTGATTTTTGGCGGGTCGGTTTTCAGGCGTACAGTGACCACTCATCAGAAAAAAACCGGCACTAAAAAAAGGTGTTGGGAATACTCCCTGATTATTTATATCTTCAGAATTTCGGTTTGGATTCAACCACTTTCGCAAGAAGGTGGATTGCTGCCTCAAGGTCTTTCAAATCGATGACCTCGACCGGAGAGTGGATATAACGTGCCGGAACCGAGACGGGAATACTCGGAATTCCCCCGCGTTCGAAATTGATAGCGGAAGCATCGGTATTTCCGCCGTCTCCCACTTCAATCTGATAGGCAAGCTCATTCTTCTTTGCTGCTTTGACAACCCAGTCAACGATCCGCGGGTCTGCCAGATGACCTCTGCCGCTCGCCGAAACCATGCCGATAACCGGTCCCTTGCCCATGAAGACCGGAGCCTTGCGCCGTTCAATTCCGGGAGAATCGCCCGGAATCGTAACATCTGTCGCAATAGCTACGTCAGGATTAATTGAGAATGAACTCGTCTTCGCACCCTTCAGACCGACCTCTTCCTGAACGGTAAATACTGCATAAACCGTGTGGGTCGTCTTCATCTCTTTCAGGGCGCCAATCAGCATTGCACAGCCTGCACGGTTGTCCATCGCTTTTCCGGTAACCTTCGTGCCTGCAAGATGAACATACTGACGGTCCATCGTAACCTGCGTTCCGACAACGATACCGAGATTCTCGACTTCCTCGGGAGACGCAGCACCCACATCGATAAACAGATCCGCAAATTCAATCGGTTTTTTCTTGTCCTCTTCGGTCATCACATGCGGAGGTTTGTTGCCGAGAACGCCGTAGACCGGGCCCTTCTCTCCATGGAGGATGACTCTCTGGGTCACAAGAACCGGATTGAACCAGCCTCCGACCGCGACAAATCTGATAAAACCATTTTCGTCCACAAACTGGACCATCAGACCGATCTCATCCATATGGGCGGCGAGCATGATCTTAAAGTCGCCGCCTTTTTTCACCGCGATCAGATTGCCCATCTTATCCGTGGTAATCTCATCCACATAAGGAGCGACCTCATCGCGGATTATTTTCGCAATAGCAGACTCACGGCTTGAAATACCATGAGCATTTGAAAGTTTTTCAAGTAATGCACTGATTTCTGT
>DATESH010000123.1:0-4152 GCA_035270965.1 Methanocorpusculum sp. | reverse complement strand
TAAGCTTCTGAAAATGAAGCGCGACGGACTTATCCTTGAATTTTTCAAGGTGTTAGCGGAAGCTAAAGATCTCAAAAATCAACTTGCCGAAAAGTACGAACGTGCACAGAAAATGATTGCAATAGCAGAAACTGTGGATGGAAGTATCGGAGTGAAATCAGCAGCGTTTTCAGCATCTGAAAACCCGGTGATCAACCTCAAAAGCAAGAACATTATGGGAGTAGTTGTACCCAAGATCGAGGCCCAGAGTGTAAAGAAGTCTCTGACGAACCGCGGTTACGGCGTTCTTGGAACGTCGGCCGCGATCGATGAGGCTGCAGATGCATTCGAAGAGTTAGTGGAGTGTATTATCCTCTCCGCTGAACTGGAGACGACTATGAAGCGTCTTCTGGATGAGATTGAAAGTACAAAGCGCCGTGTGAATGCCCTGGAATACAAGGTGATTCCGGAGTTAGTCGGAGCACGTAACTTTATTAAGATGCGGCTCGACGAGATGGAACGTGAAGAACTGTTCCGTATGAAAAGATCAAAGGGAAAGTCTGCAGCGAAAGCCGCGAAAGCAGCTGCCTTAAAGGCAGCCGAAACATAATCCGGCTTTTGTCTGGAGAACGGGAGAACCTCAGGGACTCCCGGCTATAACCGGGGGTTCTCTAACCCGGTCTCTTTTTTTCTTTTACTGGTTGTCAGATGGTGTCAGGTTTTTGTGTAAATGAACTACACGTAGTATGTATTTTCATGTGTACGTCAACTACCTGTAACCTATGTCTTTTCCAGAACAGCCGAAAAGTTCTCTTTTCAATATCTGATGTAAAAAAAAAATAGTTTACTCTTTTACCCTGCTGCTGCAGACACTTTTTCCATAGTAATAATCTGCCAAAGCAGATAAAACAGCATACCGCCATTTAGTGCAAGCACAACGCCGATAACAAGTCCGGGAATCAGCCCTGAGATAAGCATACTGATACCGAAGATAATCGTCAGAATGTTCATGACAAGAGTCGCCAACAGAATCTTCAGGGAAATTTTCACAACCACAGCAGACATAGATTGTACTGCTTCTTTGAAATTCAGGGCAGGGATCACGACCCGGATAATCGCCGCAGCTCCGCCGAAAATATTCAGCAGACCGACAAGGATGGTCAGTGGAAAGACCAGTATCTCGGGAATGACGCATGAGATAAAGCCAAGCACGGCAAATACAAATCCAAGGAAGATTATCAGCCGGCTGCGGGGGAATGCCCCAACAGGAGTGCTGCCGAGCGCCAGCATCTGGACCGCGAAGATAATCATCAGCAGACCAAGCTGAGCACTCCCGGAAAACGGAAGCATCCCGAGACTCACCGGAATCAGCAGAATTCCAAGGAGAACCATGAAAATACCGGTGAATACCAGTGAAGCCTTGTCAAAAGAGATTCCTGCAGGTTTTGTCGCTTCAGGATAAAGGGTCCTGATTTTCTGCAGAATAATCCCGAGAACAATCAGAGAAATACCCAGAAGTACGGCGAGTCCGATAGTCGGGACTTCCTCTGCAGCGGTATAATCAGGGAGTGCAATGAAAATCCCCAGGAGAATCTCCAGAAGATAAACTGCAGCAGATACAGCGGTAAGACCGGTAAAAATTCCACCCTTTCCTTTCCAGGAAGGAAATTTGTCCTTCTGGAAAAACATCTGCAGAAGAAGGATTACTCCACCGCCGCTGAAGAACAGCAGCAGAAGATATCGGGGGATATCCCCGAAAATATCCGGGGAAAAACAACAGATAATGCCGAACTCTGCGATGATAATCCCGAATATAAGATTAAGGAGTCTGTGCCGGTTTTCTCCCAGCGGATTTTTCCCTAAAGAAATGGTCTGCAGGGAAATAACGACGAGAAGGACACCGAAGACTCCATCTTCATAGTAGGGGGCGAGACCCAGATAAACGGGAATCAGCAGGATGCCGAGAAACACAAACATTACGCCTGAAATCAGCAGGAATATTGTTTCCAGGCTGATATCAACGGGTTTGAGCAGGGAGCCGGTCATCATTCAGGATAGGTTAGACAATCCATTTGCCGGCACGCCGTGAACGGGCAACATTGAGCAGATACTCATCTGTACCCTTCGCTGCAGCGGGATTAAATGCATTAATTGCTCCGCCAAGATCCTGTTCGGTGGTGATGATGACACGGTCATTTGCCTCGAGACCTTTCAGGATAGCGATAGCTGATTGTTCCGGAGTAATCGCTTCCGGCGGTGCCCCGCCTTCTCCCCATATAGGAGTGGCAACCGTTCCCGGGATAATCACAGAGAGCCGGATGCTGTCATCCCAGTATTCAGTCCTAAGTGCGAGAGTCAGCCCGACGAGAGCGGATTTGGTGGCACTGTACATGCTCTGGTATGCCATGGGAGAAAAGGCGATCCCGGACGCGGTATTGGCAATCTGCCCGCCGCCGTTTGCTTTCATGAGAGGAATTGCGGCACGTATTCCATAGAGAGCTCCGTAGAAGTTGAGGTCAAAGGCTTTGGTCCAGTCGGCATTGGTCGCATCACTGAAAGAACCGCCCAATCCGGCTCCTGCATTGTTGATCAGGAGATCGATTTTTCCGCCGCCGATTTCGGCAGCCCGTGTGATCATTGCCTGGACATCTTCCTCACGGCTGACATCTGCACGGATTCCAAAAACTTTCTCAGGATATGTCTGGTTGAGACGGGCAGCTTCACGCTGTAATTTTTCTTCAGTGGAGCCGACAATGATGACGGTTTTTGCTCCGGATTTGAGGAGTTGTTCAGTTATGCCGAGACCTATCCCGGATGATCCGCCGGTGACTACGGCTACTTTGTCTTTGAAGTAATCTGTCATGATTTTTCCTGTAAATTGATACTTTGTATTCACAGGTAATAAAAGTATTCAGCATTTTTCATGTAAAAATAGGATATTTATGGTATTCTTGTTAACATGGAGGTGCGCGTTTTGCAGTTTCGGGTTAGCAATACCTGATACCGGACTGACGGATTCGCGTTAAAATCATCTCCGGATTGAAAAATGTACAGGATTATTGGCAACCTGCACCGTATTTACATGAAAAACAATCGAATCATATGAAAAAAACAAGTGATATCCGTTCACTCACCCTGATTTTACCATGCCATTCGATATATATTCTTCGGTGAATCTGGCAACGAGCAGAGGTAAAATCCTGCGTGACAGAGCAGACCGAAAAGTTGTGAATAATTTTCTCGTTTGTACACCCGCATGCGGAGATCTTCACATACGTTCTCACGCACTCATCTGAAAAAACAGATGTTTACTTCAGCCACGAATCTGACGATGTGCTATGGCTGAGAAATTGAAAAGTCTCCGTTCTTACACCCTGAACGAAACCCTGTATATCCTCTCCGGCACCGCAGAATGCACTCTCCACATATCCTCGGCACAAACGACCCCGGCCTGCAAAAGCTTCTGCATCCTTCTTGGTACAGAACGCGGACCGTTCACTGCCCCCGGTCTCGACAGATCATCCATATAATCACTCTCGAGCGTAAAATCCCGTTTCTGTTCAAACCACTCGTTCAGGAACGGTTCCCTGACCGTCACTGACGGATGAAGCGGTGTTTCGCACGTGGCAAAATGCTTTACCACTCTTGACGGATCCATTCCGCAGGACTTCGCCATAGCCGGCACATCCCCGCACGGACCCGACTCAGCATGAATCTGCAGAGCACATCCGAGTTCTCCGGATAAAGTCAGAGCATGTGCCAGAACACGGTTCGAAGCGTCCCATACTTCGGGCGTCACCGGATAATGCGGTCTGCCCGACTTCAGCCCGATGCATCTACCCTCACGAACATACTCTGCCGCCACATCCAGACCTCCGCACATCAGATTTTCCGCTTCAGCGAGACTCATTCTCTCCAAAAGTCTCCCTATCTCTGCAGGATGGACACCCGCTATCGGATAACAGACACACCCAAGTTCATTCACCCGTTTGCAGTCTGCGATAAGTTCATCGAACACGACCCGGTAATCCGTCGCTTTTACCGGTGATACCCCGCACGACCAGGAGGGAAGAGACACGAGTATAATGTGCGTCCCGCCCGACCGCATAAACTCCTTAACAACATCAGGACCGACACCGGTCCGTCTGTTCAGATGAAAATGATCGTCCAGAA
>DATESH010000122.1:0-4267 GCA_035270965.1 Methanocorpusculum sp. | reverse complement strand
TTCGGGATATTTGCCGTTAAGAATTCAGCGACAATCTTTCCTTTGCGAACAGTTTCTGCTTCGACATTTTCTGCCAGCAGATATTCAAGAGCGGCTTTTCCGGCAACAAAGGATAATTGGAATCCTCTGAATGTGCCATTGTGTTCACCTGGCGCCAAAACATCATACTCAGGCTTCACAAGTGTTATTGCGCATGGCATGCCGATACCGCCGATCGACTTTGCCATAACCACCAGATCCGGTTTGATTCCTGCACGTTCGAATGAGAAAAACGAACCGGTTCTGCCGCAGCCGGATTGTATCTCATCCAGAATCAGCAGCATATCATGTTTATCGCAGAGAGCCCGGATGGATTTCAGCCACTCGTTCGATACGATATTAATTCCGCCTTCACCCTGAACAGATTCCAGGATAATTGCGGCCGGCTTATCAACACCGCTGTGATCATCTGATAAAATCAAATCGATGTATGCAATGGTATCAAAGTCCTTCATCGTTGCCGGGTGCGGGACATGGGTTACATTGCCCAGTGCTACCCCGGCGCCTTCACGGGCGAATCTGTCCGCGGTTAATGACAAGGCACCTAACGACATCCCATGGAAACCACCCATGAGAGCTAGAATGTTGGATCTTCCTTTGACTTTTCTTGCAATTTTTAACGCTGCTTCTACCGCATTGGTTCCAGTCGGACCCGGGAACAAAACCTTATAGTCATACCCGCGGGGAATCAGGATTGTCTTCTGCAGACATTCTATAAATTCCCCTTTTGGAATCGTATACATGTCCAGCCCATGAATCAGCCCGTCATCCTGCAGATACCGGATTACTTTATCTTTTATATAGTCATTATTGTGACCATAATTGCAGCTTCCGGCTCCGCAGAGAAAATCAATGTACTCATTACCATTCTGATCGATTAATAAAGATCCTTTGGCTTTGGCAAAAATTACCGGATACTTTCTACAATAAGAGCGCACGTTACTTTCGAAGTTTTCGAATACCGTTGATTTCATCAAGACGTCGTTTGTGTTTTCAAGACCCATAGACCACACTCCATTTTAGGATAGTATGTATATACAGGAATCCAGCCCCCGCACACCTGCGGTTCTGAGATTACAATAGTATCGTTGCCCCCCTCTCAACTTAAATCTGCTCCTCTGAAATAATGGCTTATAGCCGGATTTATGGACTTTCAGCCGATATCTATGGACTTAAATAACCCCCTTCACTGCCTGAATTTACCAATCATGACACGGGGGGGTTAGAATAATTATTGGTCAGAGCAATTCCCAATTTTTTCCGGAAATTATCCAAATGACTGCGCGCACCAAAGAGCGGGATTTAAGGATATATTCAGCAATCTTCAGCGATTGATTTAACACAGCCGGATTTTATTGAAGTCAGACAGACCTGTTTTCGGATTTTCCCACCGTGATTTCTCCGTTGTCATTAACACCGATGACCTTCTCCCCCGCAGCTCTCAGCATCTGTATGTAGCGGATTACCTCATCGGTAAGCAGTTCTCCGGGGCAGATGAACGGAATTCCGGGAGGATAGGGTATGATTGACGAGGCGCATATTCTCCCGCCGCCTTTTGAAAGCGGAACTCTCTCCTTGTTTTTCGGTATCGGAAACAGGGTAAGTCTCTCTTCGAAAACAGCATTCACCGGTTTTTTACCGGTAACGGTATTTTTCCCTGAATACCCGGCACTTATTTCCTTCAGAGCATCGGCGAGTTTCAGTAAATCACCGGATGAATTGCCGATTCCCGTCATACACATCAGAATACTGCCTGTCGTAAGTTCTGCATAAATTCCCCGTGCCATAAGCAGTTTCTCAAGCAGAGTTCCGTCAATCCCCAAAGCACTCATATCGAGATTGATTTTTGTAATGTCCAGATTGAGCTTTGTATCCGGATTCAGGGGATTGCCGATAACCTCAAGTCCTTTGATATTCTTTGCTTCTTTATAGAAGGACATGAGGCTTTCGTGCCATTCGGTCATGACAGTCTGCCCGTGTTCCTCCAGAATATCGGCATTAATATCAAGCGATGCCATGAGAAGATAGGACGGGCTTGTCGACTGAATCATCTGGAGTTTGTCCTCAAGAACATAATGGTCGACTCTGTCGGAATTCAGATTAAGCACTGCACTCTGCGTAAAAGAAGCCAGGGTTTTATGAATCGAATTTACAATGATGTCTGCCCCGTCATGTTCGGCTGACTCCGGCATGTCATCAAAGCGGGCATCATGGAAAAATTTGAGATGAGCTCCATGAGCCTGATCAACGATAAGCACTTTTCCGGCTTTATGCACAACATTTGCGATGGCTTTTATATCCGAACATATGCCGTAGTAATTCGGCGACGGGATAAGAACTGCGTCGGCTTCCGGATTTTCGCGGATGAGTTTTTCGATTTCGCCCGGGGTTACTTCTCCGGAAATGCCGTATTCGCCAATGATTTCCGGATATGCATAGACCGGCTGAATATCTGCAAGTATGAGAGCATTAAAAACCGATTTGTGGCAGTTCCTTGCCATAATCAGCTTTCTGCCCTTTGGAACGGCTGCCAGAATCCCGGCAATCAGTCCGCAGCTTGTACCATTTATGAGAAGATAGGATCTTTGTACATCATACAGCTTCGCGTATTTATCCTGGGTCGCTTTGATGATGCCTTCTGTCTGGAAAAGATTGTCCGCACCCGGGATTTCGGTGATATCGCAGTCCATTATCTTATTCAGAAATTCTTCATACCCGAATTTCTTATAGATTGCCGGGCCTTTATGTCCGGGCATATGAAATGACACTGTTTTTTTATCTGCATGTTCTATCAGAAAACCCGTTATTGATGTTGGATCCATACCTTCTCCCATATTCATAAAAAGTTCAACGCGGGGGATATTATAGTTGTGGTAAAGCGGGTTCTGTGCAGGGGGATTCTTCGAATGAAAACAAAAGATGCAATACATCATCTATCAAAACCAAACAATAGAGCATTCATGGAACCCGCTACCGATAAAACCACAGGTCTAATAATTCAGCCTGAAGCATGGGCGCCCCCGGCCGGGGAATACACACCTGCGCAAAAACAGGGCTTCGAGGGAGAACGGGATTTATTTACTCTCATCCGCTGCCGGACAAAGGATATTCCGGGCAGAAGACTCATCCCGGACGGCAGTCTCTACATTCCTGCCGGGGCAAATCAGTGGGCCGAGACAGACCTCATCATGATTCATCAGTCCGGCATCTATGTCTTTGAAAATAAACAGTATCAGGGTCATGTATGCGGTCAGATGAACGACCGTCTCTGGCTCCATACCAATCCCTATAGTTTCTCATCCAGTCAGACCAGTTCATTCCATAACCCGGTCCTGCAAAACAAACGGCACATAGAAGTTGCTGCCAAATACCTGTGTCTGCCGGAAAATCTGTTCACTTCGGTCATTGTATTCAAAGACTACTGCGATATCAGCCGGATTCTGAAAAATACAGCAGGCGCCGTCATTACATCCCGGTCACAGGTAATGGACCGACTGCTGCCTTTGATGCTGCGGGATTTTGTCTTTGAGCCGGACCGGATTGATGAAATATACCGGAAACTCCGGAAAAATACACGGGTAGACGGGAAGGTCGTCAGACAGCATCTTGAAGGGGTGAAGGAGGGGAAAAAACGGAGAACCGGGCAGAGAAAGAAGAAAACCGAAAAGACAAAATATACTTCTTTCGCTGACTACTAAAAACACCGGATATTCCGGATACAATGAACACAATACTTTTCGGGACTCCCTCTCCGGACCCGGTGTAGTGTAATCAGCATTCAGTCCCGTTTTTTAATTACGAACCTATGATGACCATACTATCTGGCATGGAGCCTCCCCGGGAAAATCATCAGGCGCTTTGATTTTACTAAAACTTTGAGATCATTTCTCAGAATATAAATAATACCGGATAGAGATGTAATTACATGAATAAATTTTATATGAGTTTGTGGGCACTGGTCCTTGCTGCATCCTATACGGCACTATTTGCCATGTTCAATGACCTTGGATATATCGTTCTGGCAGGCATTTTCGCGGGCGCCGCTCTGCTTTCCTTTGCACTCATGGCTGGTTATATATGGGGAGACTACCGGGACATGAACCTCTGACCCGGTTCATTTTTTCTGACCCCGAAACGATACTTTCTGCGTTCTCCTTCTTTTTAAGAATTCCTTCATTTATTGAAAATTTATATAATTCTGCCAGGTGAGCCCGTGATACTATTATAT
>DATESH010000121.1:0-5660 GCA_035270965.1 Methanocorpusculum sp. | reverse complement strand
CAGCGGTTTCACATCACCAAGGGTCTTGTTCTCGAACGGGACCATAGCATCGCTGATCGGGTGGCTCTCCACCTTGTCTGTATAACCGAGCATCTCCCAGAGTTTCTGGGAAGATTCCGGCATGACCGGCTGCATGACGAGTGCACATGCCTTCACAATCTGAAGACAGTTCTTTAAGACCTGTGCTGCGGCATTCGTGTCCTCTTTCATGAGTTTCCAAGGCGCCGCATTTGAGATATAGCTGTTTCCAAAACTGGCTAAGAGCAGAATGTCATCAACTGCTGTCTTGAACTCGAATGAGCGGACTGCCTCTTCAATTCCTGTGAGTGCCTTTCCGATCTCGGCAAAGATCTCCGCGTCGACCGGCATCTGCGGCACGTCGCCGAACTTGGTTTTTACCAGGCTCATGCTCCGGTTCGCAAAGTTTCCAAACGTGTTCACAAGCTCGTTATTGATGCGTGACTGGAACTCTTTCCAGGAAAAATCCAGTTCACGTGTGTGGCTTGTGTAGGCGAGGAGATAATATCTGAGGTAGTCTGCAGGCAAACCCTTATCGAGATAATCCTCTTTCGTCCAGACAACATTGCCGCGCGATTTGGAAAACTTCTCTCCGTCGATGGTGACCATTCCGCTTGCAACGACTGCGGTTGGGGGTTCATATCCTGCGCCGTGGAGTAATGCCGGCCAGAAAATACAGTGGTGATAGATGATATCCGACCCGATAAAATGCACACGGTTTCCATTGCACCAGTATTTCTGCCAGCTGCCGCCGGTTTCCTTAGCCCACTCTTCGGTGAAGGAGATATATCCAATCGGAGCATCGACCCAGACATAGCATACGAGATCATCAGATCCCGGGAACTTCACCCCCCAGTCCATCATGCGTGTGATACACCAGTCTTTGAGTTCGTTCTCTACCCATCCGAGCGCATAGTTTCTTGCATTGAGCGTTCCTCCGAGAGTCGGCAGGTATTCAAGAAGATAGTCCTTGAAACTGCTCAGCTTGAAGTAGAAATGCTTCTGCTCACGAAGTTCCGCTTTTGTTCCGCAGGTAGCGCAGACCGGGTCGAGAATCTCTCCGGGTTCCAGATGGCGGCCGCATCCGGCATCACATTCGTCGCCTCTGGCGTGTTTTCCACAGTAAGGACATGTTCCTTCGACATATCTGTCGGGGAGGAACCGTTTACAGTTCGGGCAGTAACTCTGCTGAATTGTCTTTTCATATACGTATCCTCTGTCGATTAATGTCTGGAGGATTGAGGTGGTCCGTTTATGGTTTGTCGGATCATCGGTCATGCCGAACCGGTCGAAGGAAATCCCCATCGATTTGAAGACATCCTCGAAGTGAGCGTTATACTTTTCACAGATTGCCCGCGGGGTTGTGTGTTCAGCTTCGGCGCTGACGACAATCGGAGTTCCATGGTTATCGGAACCGCAGACAAAGACGATATCTTCCCCGAGACGTCTGAGATAACGTACATAAAAGTCGCCCGGGATATAGGTCCGGAGGTGCCCTAAATGGCAATAACCATTTGTATAAGGCAAACCACATGTGACGACTGTGGGCTTATTATTCATAGGGTACTATTTGGCGTGGATGAGTATTAAATCCTTGATTCGCCCGGGGATATCCGGGTGATTCTATCCCATCAATATATCGATTCATTGTCATGTTTTTTGTGTGAAAATCAGGTGGGCAGTGAACAATGGTTTGGTTTGGGATGAAGTTGTCCGTCCCCTTCACCGCATCCCGGTCTCCAGATCCACCGCCAACTCCTTCCCGATGAAAAAGCTCTCGCACACCCCTATGTTTTGATCCGGGCAGTTATCTGTCAATTACTAATCAATTACTAATTTGTATAAATTTAGTAATTGACCGGCTGTGATTCCGGTGTTTGAGGTCGTTGGTATCGTTGGTGCGGCTGACGAATCCGGGGTGGTCAGCACGGTCTTTCCAAACCCGGGTCTCCCGATCACACCTATGACCTCTCTTTCGGCGATATCAAAACAGATATTGCCGGGAACACAAACCCGCCCGTCCTCGCCAAAATTCATACACAGATTTTCTATCGTTATATATAGTATCGACATACTCATCTCCAATGAACTTAGGTAATACTTGTAATAAGAATGATTCTCTTCACATACAATAATATATTCTGACGCGTATGGGTAATCACTGCATATCTTCTAAGTCATCTCCGGCTAATCGAAAACGCTTAAGGAATGGGATGAGAAGATATCCAGCACCAGCTAAGATATGCCTGAGAACCCTGAGATTTGTCCAAAAGATAAACGCAGAAGACCCGGGGTACGGCGTTGTGCCGAGCTCAATGAAACACCGGGGTGGTATGCCCCGGTCTGTTCTTTGAGGAAGATCGTCGTTGAGATGGTCACATTATACCCCAAAGAGATTGCGGTTTTGAAACGTATCACTCTTGAAGGATTGTCGTTGGAGGATGCCGCAGGCGTGATGGGCGTGTCTAGAAAATATGATTTCCCAGGAGGTTATCTATATGGAAAAAACACCAGCACATGCTTTGGAAGATGCCGGCAAATCAGAGGTTTGTTGTCATCACTACTATCATTTTAACAGACACCACGACGAACAGCTGCAAAAAGACAGCGGACATATGCCGCTGATCGGTGAAACCGCTCCTTCCTTCGAGGCGGTAACGACACAAGGGACAATTCATTTTCCCGGGGATTATACCGGAAAATGGGTCATTCTCTTCTCGCACCCGGCAGATTTCACGCCGGTTTGTACAACGGAGTTCATGACGTTCGCCTCGATGGCCGACGAATTTACAGCATTGAACACTGAGCTTATCGGACTCTCTGTAGACTCCCTCTACGCCCACATCGCCTGGCTGCGTAAAATCCAGGAACTTGAATGGAATGGGAAGAAGAACATTGAAGTGAAATTCCCTCTGATTGAAGACATCCGCATGGAGGTTGCCAATAAATTCGGCATGATCCAGCCGGGTCAGTCGAATACCCAGGCCGTTCGTGCTGTATTCATCATCGATCCGTTGGCAAAGATCAGGACCATTCTGTATTATCCTCTCTCAACCGGAAGAAACTTCGATGAAATCAAACGTATCATTCTCGCTTTGCAGAAATCAGACAGCGATCAGGTTGCAACACCTGCCGACTGGCGCCCCGGGGATGATGTGATTATACCTACTCCAGGTTCCTGTGGAACGGCAAAAGAACGCATGGAATCAAAGAAAGACGACCAGTATTGTCTTGACTGGTTCATGTGTTTCAGACGTGAAAAAAAGTAATCGACTCCACGTTCTTCTAACCTCTCATACAACATCCGCTCTATCCCTCTTGCAAATGTCGCCAAATAGATCCAGTTATAATCCATTTTCGGGAGGGGTGGTGGAGAAAAGGCCGCAGAGCAGTATAAGGTGCCCTATCTCTGTGCAATCCCCTTAGACATCGGGATGCGCAAAGCTGCTGATGAGGGAAGGCCGTTTATCGTCAGAACCTCGGGCGTGTCCAGTCCCGCCTTGGATGCCGTTGACAAAGTGATGGAAAAACTCATAAAGGTCATCGAATCCCGGGAGTAACTCTCTTCTCTTTTTTTTATCATCGGTAGAAAAGTATTACGTATTAGCTTCTCATCTAATACAGTAATGCGTAAACTAACTTTTCCTGTCAGGTCCCTGGGTTCTGCCCTTCCTTCGGACATTGATACTTCCGCTCTTACTGAGTGGATTCGCTCCCGGTATGGCAAAGAAACCGACCTGACCACTTGGAATGTTGAAACCACGCTTAAAGATCAGCTGCCGTTTGTGGAAATTCCCGCTGCCGGCGGAGCATTTTACTCTGACAGAATTATTGAAGCGTTCAACAATGTGCTGAATGGAAAATTTGTCAGGGATTTTGATCCGAAAATTGGCGCTCTTCTTGAAGATGCAGCCCTTGCAAATTCCATCAAAAAACACTGCTGGTGGAGCATCCCCTCCCCTTCTTCCCTCAAAATAGAGGATGCCTATATTGGTGATGCTGAAGAATGCCGGGTCTCGTTATCTGAAACCCTCAAGTCACTATGTCGGGAGATGCGGGATGCAGGAATAGCGGGTCACATTCTGACCACAGAGGAACCCGAAGACATCGAACTTGAATATTTCGCAGGAAAACGGTATTTGTGGGTGGTTCCTGACTCATATCTGGAAACAATCCTCGAAGTCCAGCGTGATATTGTGATAACCAAAGAAGGTGTGTCCCATCTATCAGAACTCCTGGATATGTATGAAATCCGGAACGTTTACGTCCGTGATGCAGACTCAGAGTCGCTATCTGTTGTCCTTAAATATTTCGACCCGGAATACATCAATATCTGCGGGATTGCTCCGGAGAAGGACCGGGCTTTATACTGGGAGAGACTTGCCGGCGTATCTGTAAATAAGACTGATTGAGCGAAACATACACATCTGTTCCCAACCAACATTTTTGCATTATATGTCTGCGAATGAATTGTATCGTGTTGAGGTCCGTGTCCAGAGTGGTCAGAAGAGATATTATCTTGTGCGTGAGGTCAACACCGATGCAAAAAAGTTTGCGGCTACCCACCTTATCAAATCCGGAACCAAACCAACCAAAGCCGAGATTACCCGGTGTATCGGACTCTACGGTTTTGATCTCGAGATGAAATGTCTCACGAAAGTGGCAAAGTTCCGGGCAAAGAAGTATTCATTTGAAAAATACACAGACGATAACGAGTACTTCGAACTGGAACGGTTCAGATATCTTACCGGTCTGCTGGCACGCCGGACGATTGGTCCGGATATGGCGGCATATATTTCACAAACTGCCTATCTTGCCGGTGCAGACTTCACCCCTATGGAAATCTCCCGTATGCTGACAACCGGGGAAATTCCGAGAGGCAAGCTCCTCTCCGGGGTAAACATTGTACAGAATCTGAAAAATGCGTATCAGACGCGTGTAAAGAAAGAGCGTCTCACACCCTGCAGAGTGCTGAAACTCCGCTCCGCTCTCTTACAAAACCTCGATATTGCTTTTATTTCACCTGGGGAGAAAAAGATTCTCGCAGGGTTAATCTCCTCTTTCAATGAAAAAATCAAAGAAAAGTATCATCCATTCGAACAGTGCGTGCTCTTCTACGAAAAATTCACTGAGTCGTTCCCGTCCGAGGTCCTTCTGGCAGCAGAATTATTTCCCCGCATGACAATAGGATTTGGTTACCCTGTTCTCATCGGCGGATGGGAGGATATCATCGGGTGGGTTAAAGAACAGAATACTGTTCTTGAGTTGGACGTCAGGCATTATTTCTCAGAAATGACCAAAGGAAAACCGGGAGTCAGGCAAAAACAGCTTGATTTTTTTGAATAACCCCTCCCTGATTTCTGCTCATACACTCACAAGGACTGTGAGTTTATCCGATTTATTAAGTAGTCGGAACTCTCATTAATATCTACACTATCATGGACCGTGAAAATCAACCAATCAACCTTAAAGATGTCTTAATTGAAATGAAAGACATCAGTGAACTTATGGTTGATTTGGCTTACTCTGCGGTGCTTTTTGAAAGCAACGCCATAGCAGATGAAGTCATAGAACTCGAAGAACGTATGAATGACCTCGTCTACCAGGCACGCATTACCAGTATGATGAGTGTGAGGCGTATA
>DATESH010000120.1:0-3310 GCA_035270965.1 Methanocorpusculum sp. | reverse complement strand
AGGTAAAAGAGCGACTGGACTACTTCTTCATCTATCCGGCACGGCATTATGTGTCGCCCGAATCCGAACAAAAGCGGGCATTCGTCTCGATTCGAGCTGAGCTGGAATCGGTTCTTGCAGGAAACAAACTGGACGATCTTTCAGCACACCGGCTCCGTCAGAGAACGCAGTATGATTTGGAGATGATGGAGGAGGTCGGTTCGTGCAAGGGTATTGAGAACTACTCAAGGCACTTCGACGGACGGGCTCCTGGCGAGAAACCATATTGTCTGCTGGATTATTTCCCGGATGATTTTCTCATGGTCATCGATGAGAGTCATCAGTCTCTTCCTCAGGTCAGGGGGATGTACAATGGGGACCGTTCCCGTAAGGAGCCACTTGTGGAGTACGGGTTCCGTCTTCCGAGTACGTTCGATAACCGCCCGCTCAAATTCCCTGAGTTTGAGAAGTATCTCAAGCAGGTCATTTTCGTTTCGGCAACCCCGGCCGATTACGAACGCAGCCATTCGAAGAATATCGTTGAGCAGATTATCCGCCCTACCGGTTTACTGGACCCGGTGGTCGAAGTTCGTCCGATTACCGGTCAGACCGATGATCTGATTAAGGAAATCAACGCTGTTATCAAAAAAGGAGACAGGGCTCTCGTAACGACACTCACGAAGAAACTTGCCGAGGAACTGACCGAATATCTTGCCGGGCAGGGAATAAAGACGAGGTATCTTCATTCCGAGGTTCTGACGCTGGAACGAACCGAACTTATCCGTCAGCTCAGGCTCGGGGTGTATGATGTGCTTGTGGGGATTAATCTGCTTCGTGAGGGTCTTGATATTCCTGAGGTGGGGTTCATCGGGATTCTGGATGCGGATAAAGAGGGGTTCCTGCGTGATGCCCGGAGTCTTATCCAGATTATCGGCCGTGCGGCACGGAATGCGGATTCCCGGGTCGTGCTGTATGCCGACAGGATGACAGATTCGATGAAGGAGGCTTTGTCGGAGACTGCACGCCGCCGTCAGATGCAAATTGCATTTAACGAAAAGCATGGTATCATACCGGTGACGATTAAAAAACCTGTGCGGGAGAAAGAGGTTGATATTAAGGATATTAAGCATCTGCCGAAGTCGGAGATTCCCAATCTCATCATTGAGCTGGAGGCCGAGATGAATGCGGCAGCGGATGCACTGAATTTCGAGAGGGCGATCGAGCTCCGTGACCGGGTGAAGGCATTGAAAAGCAGTGTTGGGGAGTCTGATTTCCGGTAATCCCGGATGAAAGAGGGTATTACTCAATCACTTTTTGCAATCTGCCGCATCCGTTCAATTCCGTGAACTTCGCTGACAACCAGCTCGACTTCCGGCGGCACAGAGTCTTTCCATGCATCTCCATCCAGCATTTTATTCCTGACCGCTGTTCCGGACAGACTCTCACGAAGATACAACGGGGATGAATGCACCGGAATTCCGGCTTCTCTGAAAAGCTGAACCACCAGCGGGTTGGATGAATACACTATATCAAAAGGCGGGACCATCGATTTCACGTGGGCGACCCAGAGGGCATTCCTCCGCACATCTTCCAGAGGAATCACATAAAAGGGAATGCCGAGACCGTCAAGTGACCGGGTAATCATCAGAATCCGCTCGCCTGCGGTGAACGGATGCCTGAGATCATGACTGACATCTGCACTTCCGATACCGATAATCAGTTCATCAATCTCATGTGTTTCCAGGATACTCTGGATTACCAGCATGTGACCTTTATGAAAAGGCTGAAACCGTCCGACATACAATCCGCGTTTCATTTTTTACTTCCGATCAATGCCGCAATCCGGGCGGCGAATGCACCTGCGGAAAAACCCGCATCGATATTCACCACAGTGATAACCGCACACGACTGAAGCATACTTGCCAGAGCCGCCTCGCCTTTACCCATGAATCCGTAACCGGTACTGACCGGCACCCCGATAACCGGTTTATCGACCAGACCTGCCACCACCGAAGGCAGCGTCCCTTCGCGCCCGGCACAGACTACATACACATCGGCTCCCTTCAGTTTTTCCAGAGCGGGAATCAGCCGGTGAATCCCGGCGACTCCCACATCGAATGAAGTGATAACGTTCGCTCCCATCTCTTCTGCAATCGCCCTGGCTTCCTCTGCGACACGGATATCGGAAGTTCCTGCAGTAACTATGCCGACCGTTCCACCTGACGGGACAGGGACCGTTCCGTCCGATAAAATCAGGATATTGGCGATCTCACGGTATTCGGGAGTAATTCCTTCCGGCAGCGATTCGCACACAGCCTTCACCTGGGCGGAAGAAATCCGTGATGCGACACATCTCCCGCATGCCAGCACATAACTGTGCATAATCTGTACGAGTGATTCCGTATCCTTTCCCTCGGCAAGGACAACCTCCGGCATTCCGCACCGGCTGGTTCGTTCCATATCCAGATTTGCTACATCTCCTACCCGGGTGACGGAAAGGGAAGAAAGAATTTTTTCTGCGGATTCCGGGTCAAGCGTCCTGTCCCGGACCTGATTCAGAATATCAGAAACATGCAGGTGCTCATTCATTAGTTTATCATAGGTTGCCGGAGATAAAATAACATGCCCTATCTGTATCCCGCCTGGTTTTTTTCCGCGTTATCGCACGTAAAACAGGCTCCGTGTATTTAGGGAAAGTAATGCCGGCACACGAAGCCTTATAGTTTTTTCAGGATAATATATACGGACTACTATGGAACCAATATCAATAGACCCGGGGCTTCTTCAGTTAACCGAGATTGTTTTAACCGCAGAAGTGGTGAACACTAATCCTGCTCTTGATGTCAATGACCTGCCGGTATATATCCGGCAGATGTTCTGCACCGAAGTTGTCGGCGTAATCGCTCGTCCTGTTCTCGTAAAAGAAGGCGTCCTAAAATCCTATCTGCCGGCACTTGCCGCCCGCCGGATAATCGAGGATGAGAAAAATTCATATATCCTATGCAATGACCTTGGTCAGTTTTCGGTTACTGCCTTTGAACCGGCACTGAAATGGTACTTCCGGCATGTCGGTCCGGCGAAACTCATGCAGAATCCGGCACTCACCCTCTCGCTTGAAACCGCAGGCGTAAAAGAGGTTAACTACAGCAAAGCCCGGGCAAATATTTCTCTCTTTGAAGATACAGCCGCATACCTGACAGCGAAAATAGCTGCAATTACCGAGAAATCCGAGTCATTCAAAGAAGCAGCCGACCTGGTCGTTCCGTATGCCCCCGAGGAGATCGAGTTCTCTCTTTCCGACCTTGTATGCACACCTGAGCAGCTTTCCATT
>DATESH010000119.1:0-3168 GCA_035270965.1 Methanocorpusculum sp. | reverse complement strand
GGATAACGCATATGCTGTTTTAATGAGTGTGGCGCATGCCTGCTATGTGCGTAATAAACCTGCCCCTATCGCGGGTCGCTAAACTCGCTTACTGGTAGTAAGTTGTAATTCCATAAAGTATTTCCTATCATGTAAATAATTGATAGCTCAATAATGTTCCACGGACATCTAAAATAACTCAAATATGAGATAATATATCATAATACTTACATTTTGTGATGAAAGTCGGCCAATAAATTTGAGATTATATCTTTCTCCGGAATTTATAGGAGGGGGGTCAGAGATTTCAAATCAGGCGACCATGTTATTGTTCCGGCAATCACGCCGAATTATCCTGATCTGCTATCACAGAATAAATTTATCCGGCGGTGTGACGCAAGGAGACCGGTATCCTCCAAATGCAGCACATTATTTTATGCAGAAAAACTTTTGTCTCCAAAAAAATCCTGAATCTCTTCCATTTTCACACCGATTTTCATGCGCAGCATTTACTGCTTACCAGAGTATATTGTCCCCGAAATATACCATTAATACCCAGTGAGACTATAACGAAGCACATGAACACTCCTCCCCTCAACTCCATACAAATAGAAGGCTTTCGCTCTATCAGAAAAACCACCGTGAGCTTTGGCAGGATAAACATCCTCCTTGGAGCTAACGGATCCGGAAAAAGCAACTTCCTGGGGATATTCAACCTTCTGAAAGCCATAGCTGAACAAAATATCCAACTCTATATAGATTTGAACGGCGGGGCAAATGCCGTCTTCCACTATGGAACAAAAACCACCCGGGAAATAAAAATCAACCTGATTATCGGAGAAAAGGAGTATTCATGCAGCCTCCTTGCCGACAATAATGACTCTGCAATACTTAACACCCAGTCACTTGCAGAGCCCGTGCCGGGAGAGATACTTACCTGTCAGCCGGGCCTGAAAATCATACTCAGCTCCACCCCGTCGGAAAAGAAAGAACCGGAGATTGACCTGTTCAAACTGGAAGTCCGGGAACTGCTCTCCCCCCTCATACTCTATCATTTTCACGACACAGGCAGTCACTCCCCGATGAAACGTGTCTGCGATATTGACGAAACCCAATACCTTTTCCCCGACGGGGCAAACCTTGCAGCCTTCCTTTACCATATTAAAAACACCGCCCCGGAAAACTACAAGCATATAATCACAGTAATCACCGTCGTCCATCCGGAATTCAAAGACTTCGTCTTCACGCTGACCAAAGATGGGAACACCGTCAGAATGCGGTGGAAGGATAAAAACAGCGAACACTACACATTTCCTATAGCTTCTATCTCAGACGGCACACTCAGATTCATTGCCCTCGCCACCCTTCTCCTCCAACCCGAACCCCTGAAACTTATCATCATCGATGACCCGGAACTAGGACTCCACCCGTCCGCAGTAAATACCCTTGCAGATCTGATCCATATAGCGAGCAGCACCTCACAAATTATCATATCCACCCAGTCTCCCGGACTCGTAACCAATTTTTCTCCGGAGGACATTCTCATCGCAGAGACCAGAAACGGCGCAACTGACATCATCCGCCCTGACTCGCAGGAACTCCAGGACTGGCTCGAAGACTACACCTTAGGTGAAATCTGGCAGAAAAATCTCATGGGCGGAAATCCATAGATGCTCCTGAGAAAATCAGGGACGACCATCTATTTCGTGTAATGACAAGCTACACCTGATGAGAATAATAGGAATAAAAAAATTCAAAATGCGGATGAACCAAAAAAGAGGTTATCCTCTTCACTTACGCTGAACCAGTTCAAGAATCTGGCATGCGGTCCGGTGAACCGCAGGGGCATCTGACTCGGAGACCCTGTTCCGCAGATTTTCGAGAATCCAAAGAAGCGGTATCCGCACCTCTTCCGCATAAGAATTCATATGGGAAAACACCGAAAGCATACCCGTCGTATTATACTCATTGATTTTTGCAAGACGCAAAAGTGAACTTTCCAGAAACTCTCTTCCCGCTTCTGTTTCGAGCGAAACCTTCCGGTTCTCCGCAAATCTGAGATACAAAGACCGGCTCTCACCCGACTGCTCGGCATGGAAATACTCCGAGGACTCGACTGCCTTCAGATACATAACTGTATCAGGAGAATACGTTCCGGAAACTGCCGAGATGAAATTCTCAAAAGCGACCGGTTTATCCTTCGACCGGTTGAGTTCTCTGTTCAGCATCTCCATACGGTCAGGGGCACTACTCGATAGATACAGCGAGAAGGCATTCATCCGGTCAGTTGCACAGACCGCATTCTCATACCGTTCCTTCAGTAAAGTGTGAATCTCCGGCGTATCCAGCGTTGCGAGGAGCCGGAGAATCAGATTCTTCACACTCCGTGCCTTGAATGTACGTGCCAGCACCGACGGGGATCCGGTTTGTGCAGGGGACTGTGTATATGCTCCAAGAAGAGCCTTTAGTATTCCTGAATTTTTTTCGGCGACTGCCGACATAAACCGCTTCTTCGCATTGTAAAGCTTCGTATATGAATATGCAAACTCCGGATCATTCACCGACTCAAAAAGCGTCAGAACAAGCGCCCCCACACTATCCATCTCCGCATGATTGGTCAGCTCATTCATAAACTCATCAACCAGACGCTTCGAGACCTCTGCTGATTCATCACGGCAGAGTTTCACCATCTCCCGCTCGAAGAGGGCACAGTGCATCAGGAATCTGGTTACCATATCGGAGTTATACTTCAGATGCTGATACAGTTCATCCTCGGAAGATATGAGATCCAGTTTCAGATACGCTGCATGATTAGGATTCCAGACGGTAAAACTAAACGGCCCCGGGCACGGCACTACGAACGTCATCTTTTCAGCATCGACTTTATGCATAAATTCAGCAACAATATCGCCCTTATTATTGATGAAACGACCAGTAAAAGGGAATATCCACGGGAGCTTTCCTTTGGGTATGTTCTGCGTGACAGAAATCTCTGCACACTCCTTTTCCGCATTGTAGGTCGCTTCCGCAGATACAACCGGATAGCCTGTCTGTCTCAGCCAGCGGTCTGCCATAAATGAAAAGTCTGTCTGACCCACATCCTCCATCGCATGCAGCCAGTCACGCGGCGAGGCATTTTTCCCGGCAAACCGTTTATGATACAGATCAAGAGCCCAGGCAAATGCACGT
>DATESH010000118.1:0-2559 GCA_035270965.1 Methanocorpusculum sp. | reverse complement strand
ACATCCATGCCCTCAACAACCTTGCCGAAAGCAGGGTGGGCTTTGTCGAGGTAGTTGTTGTTTGCAAGGTTAATGAAGAACTGACTGCCGCCGGTGTTTGGGCCGGCATTTGCCATAGCAATCGTCCCTTTGTTGTTTTTGTTGTCAGGCATAAACTCATCCCGAATATTATAGCCTGGTCCTCCACGTCCGGTTCCGGTCGGGTCTCCACCCTGAAGCATGAATCCGTCAATGATTCTGTGGAAAATAACACCATCATAGAATCCCTTTTCTATGAGTTTCACAAAGTTACCGGAAGTGACCGGCATATCTTCACGAAGCTCAAGAACGATATCACCATGATTAGTGGAAAGAAGTACTTTCTGTGCTGTCATGTATGTAGATGTGTGCCGACAAAAATAATAAACATGTATCATAACCAATGTAACGATACTATGAAAAATCCGTTCCATGTTATGATAATCCCAACACTCGGGTGCCCGGGACACTGTAAATACTGCTGGAGTTCGGATGTAAATTCACCGAGGATGCCGATTGATACAATAGATGAGATAGTCCGGTGGCTGAAACCACTCGATGAACAGCATGTGACATTCACTTTCCATGGCGGAGAGCCGCTTCTTGCCGGCGCAGAATTTTACCGGCAGGCCCTCCCGAAAATAGCAGAAGGGCTTCCTCAGCTCTCACCAGAGTTTGCCATTCAGACAAACCTCTGGCTCATGACCGATGAACTTGCTGAAATTTTCGCAGAATATCATGTTCCGATCGGCTCATCCATCGATGGTCCGAAGGATCTCACCGATTATCAGCGCGGAGGGGGATACTTTGAACGATGCCTTGATGGTTACAAAATAGCAGTCGATCATGGACTCCTGGTCAGATTTATCTGCACATTCACAAATTCATCTGTAAAACAGAAAGAGGCGATTGTAAACTTCTTCAAAGAACATGGCTGGGTCATGAAACTCCATCCTGCTCTTCCATCACTGAAAGGTGATAACCCGAATGCCTGGACACTTGCCCCAAAGGAATACGGGGATCTCCTCGTCTATCTCCTGGATGAGGCAGTCACTCATTCAGATGAGATTGAGATTATGAACATTAATGACCTTTGCCGGTGTGTATTTACGAGGGCAGGAAGCGTCTGTACGTATGCTGACTGCATGGGATCGACCTTTGCCGTCGGACCTGATGGAGCCATTTATCCGTGCTACCGGTTCATCGGGATGCCGGAGTGGGTTATGGGACATGTCAGAGATGCCCCGTCTATTGAGAGTCTGATGAATAGTCATGCGGGAAAACGGATGCTTGCCTACAAAGAATTCGTGGATACAGCATGTAAAGACTGCGCTCATATTACCTACTGCAGGGGAGGGTGCCCATATAATGCAATCGCGCCGACAGGCGGATCACTTACAGGAGTGGATCCGCACTGTATTGCATACAAACGCATCTTCGATGAGATTTCCAACAGGATGACGGATGAGATGAACGCCGCCCCGACGATGAGCAGAGTGTCACGGGTTAAGAGGCAGCAAAAACCCGGTGTGATGAATCTTATAAGAAAAATAGTTGAGGAATAAATTTTTCTTTTTTAGATGATTTTCTGACGAAGCTGTCTTAGTTCAACATCGGATTCTCTGTGTGCCAGCAGATGAATATTTTTGAGCGGGCGTGTTTTATTATCGAACTCCTGCATTGCCAAAAGAACATCATTCTGCGTTTCAATGGTAGTTGCCTTCTTAATCAAATCGGCAAGAAGCGGATGAAGAGTTTCGAGACTTTGTTTGAGATCATCATGATTGTAAATATCATATCCTTCCAGCTCACTCAGATGGATACCTGCCTGTTCAAACTTCGTAACATTTTCAACAAACTCTCTTGTGTAAACCGTTCGTTCTTCCCCTCCATTGGATGTTCCTGAAAAGAATACGTCTTCGTAATCAGAGCGGGCATACAACCCCGTGCCCGGTAGACCCCTCTATGCAGGTATTAAGTATCGTCGACAAATCATCTTCTTTGTTTGACCGGAGATTGGATAAAAGGTAAATTACGGTACCTGTCGTGATTCCGAATCCCGGGGCTAAAACCATTTCCGTCCACCAGGGAATTCCAAGAAAAAAGAGGACTCAGGAGAGAGAAAAAAAACAAGATGATAAGATAAAGGAGAAGATACCCCCATTTTCCAATACGCGAACCTGTTAATTCGGATGTGATTTTTTCGGTGACATATCGATAGTCAGTGATACTGTTCTGGTCTGACTAAAAGATAATGGAGAGGATACCATTTAGAACTATAACAGCAATTTCACAAAAAAACGGGAAACCCAGTTAAAATATGCAGAACCATAAAGACACAGAACGAATCACGGCACTACCCCCTGTCCCATATAGAATACACGTGCGAACGTATTTTGTGTAAAATGTCCGGTTTCCAATATTGAACAGAATTTATCCGCAATACATAAGACCCAACCCTCTAAGCAAGTAGGAGGAATCGGGGTCAGCGGAAACATATGGCGGAGAATCATATTCTGCTCTATCTTTGTCAATTCAAAG
>DATESH010000117.1:0-10500 GCA_035270965.1 Methanocorpusculum sp. | reverse complement strand
CAGAACGCTGCGGGGCTTTGTATGCGGAGATTTCGTCCGACGGAGTGAAAGAAGAAGAGGTCGCAGATATGGAGGCAGGACTTGCCCATCTCGGCGTTGAAGGCATTATCGTCGGGGCGATCGAGTCCGAATATCAGCGGTCGAGAGTTGCCGCGGTCTGCGAAAGGCTCGGACTGAAACTCTATGCTCCTCTGTGGAAAATGGATCCGCTCACTCTCATGCATGAAGTGGCGGACCGCATGGATGCGGTCATTGTTGTCTGTGCGGCAGATGGTCTCGGGGATAATATCCTGGGCAGGAAAATCGATGAAAAACTCATCGATGTGCTTCTTTCTGTTCATAAGAGAAGACGGATCCATCTCGCCGGAGAAGGCGGGGAATATGAATCCCTTGTGCTGAATGCTCCCTGCTTTTCATCGCCGGTGATGCATTCCGCGATGAAGTTCCAGTATGAAGGAGCCCGCGGGGAAGTAGTAATAGACAGGTTCTGGTAATATGATACGAGAAATAAAAACCGAATCATTAACGAAATATATGTTCAATGCCCCGAAATGGTGGCAGTCTCTTATACTGATGATCCTGCTCGGGTTTGCGGTCGACGGAGTGGTGTTCCTCCTGACCGGGGAAATGGCCTGGATGGGGCTGATTGTTTCGCTGCCCGGTATCGCGGCTCTTGTTCTGACAAAACCGCTGGTGAGTGCTTTCGGACGTCAGGAGTTCACCTGGAACAGGTCGGGATTACTCGCGGTTGCCTCAGAGATATTCATGCTGTTCTGGATGATTCTCTCGATCTGGTTTGAACCGGCTTTTGCCTATGTGTTCAGTATCGGATTCATTCTGGCAATTCGTCTGATTGTTCTGGCGGCAGTTGCGGACTTCCGGTATACGAGGATGTATGCACCGGCAGTGATTCAGACTTTTGCGGGATTTGCTGCGGGTGTCTGGTTCTTTGGGACCGGGTTTATTATTCCGGCGGTTGTTTCGATTGTTGTTTTCAGTCTGTGTGTTGTTATATTCCTGGAGCTTTTCGATCTGCCGATGAAAAAGCTGAGCGGGGTCGGGGCTATGGAATTTGTGAATGCATTTCTTGCTCATCTGACGAACGGGTCGAATGATCTTGAGAATTATTTCCATCATATCAGTGAGTATGTTTCGATTCCGGAAACGACGTTTTTCTTCAGACGCGAGGGGAAGAAGGATGTCTGGTTTGTTGTGCCGAATCTTCATCCGGGTCCGATGGCGGAGGTTGGAGGGAGTAATTTCCCGAAGATTCTGCATGATGATTTTCTTGATGATGCGATGGTGCTTGTGTCTCACGGGTGTGCAAGTCATGATCTGAATCTGATTTCGAATAAGGAGACGGTGAATATCACGAAGGCGATCCGGGGAAGCCTGGATAAGGTGACGTATCAGACGACGGCGAGCCGCCCGGTCCGGTCGAGCTGCGGTACGGTTTCGATTCTGTCGCAGAGGTTCGGGGATGCTCTTCTTATGGTGACGACCCGGGCGCCGGAGATGACGGAGGATATGGATTATTCGATTGGGCGGATTGTGATGGGGGAGAGTATGGGCCGTTATAAGAATGTGGGGTTTGTGGATGCCCATAATTGTATGACGGATGTGACGAAGATTATCTATGCGTCGACGAAGACGGGGAATGAGTTTATTTTAGGGGCGGATCAGGCTATGAATGGTCTGCTTGATGCGGAGATGCTGCCGTTTTCGGTGGGTGCGGCTCAGGTGATTCCGCCTTTCGGACGGGGCGAGGGGTTCGGGGATATGGGTATTATTGCGATGATTACTGATGTGGGGGGGGTGAAGACGGCGTATGTTTTGTTTGACGGGAATAATGTTCAGGGAGGGGTGAGGGATATTTTCAGGAATACGATTCTGGGTCTTGGTCTGGATGAGGCGGAGATTCTGACGACGGACTGCCATGTGGTGAATTCGGTTTCGGGGAGGAATCCTATCGGGGATGCGGTGAAGCCGGATGAGATTCTGCCTTATGTTACGGAGGCTGTGCTGAAGGCGATTGAGGATTTGTCGCCGGCTGAGGGGGGAGCGGCGATGGGTATCTGTGAGGAGGTGGAGGTGTTTGGGCCTTCACGTATTGTGCAGCTGACGTCTACGGTGAATGCGATTGTGACGAATCTTCTGCCGTTTGCGATTCTGCTGTCTCTGGTGGCATTTTTGCTGATTATGGTCGTGTGTATGATTGTGTTGTGAGGGGGAGGGGGCATAAAAGAGCCAGAGATAGTGATAGAGAAGGGGAGAAGGGAGAAGGGAAGAAGGAAAGAATTTTTCTATTTTTTGGGGGGGTGCAGGGATTGCCCATATTATGTTATTCTGATGTACATGGTCCCTGTAAACCCGCACCCATCTCTGGCAAGTGGTCCCTGTACATCCCAAAAAAACCCTGCTCTGGTTTTTCCTCAGCGGGGCAGGTTTTCGAACGATGGGAATATCCTGAGAGTGTTCGATGAGTCAAAGATAAAAAACGAATGGGTAAATCATAAAAATAATTTGAGTGCCCGCTCTTGGCACAAAAAGAGTTGTATATATCCCCTCTTTCGACTAATTATCACTCGAAAATCTCGGGTTTCAATCCATCAAGATTATCAATTGAAATCGTATAATCTTCAACAGATGCCGGAGTCTCAGTCTTCTTTTCGACATGTAATGTTCGGTGAACCTTTGCTGAAGAATACTGACCGCTCTTGGAGTTATGTTTCCACCATACTACTTTGACAACCTCCATACTTCCTTCTGGGCGGGCGGAGGAGGCATCATTCTCAAACAAAGTTATCAATGCTTTCTGCATAAGCTTGGCATCATCTTCTGAAAAACCTGTTTTTTCAGAAAGCTGACAATTGATACTGCCATTAAACACATACAAACCAAAATCTACCCGGTGTTTCAGACCCATCGTATCAGAACCACGCTTATACGGGTTCTTTTTATCAGTTTCACCATTCACACTTTTTACAATCTGCTGAGACGTAATTTCCACGGGATCAACACTAAACGCCGGCTGAATAGAGACCGGACCGCGAATCCCTATAGAAACACCACTATCCGTTCCTTCAGAAGACTCATCATCACCAGTCTGTTTTTTCCCGCCATTTTTCTCAGCTTTCTTTCCCTTGTAAGCAAATACCTGACCGAAACTCCGGACATCGATCCACTCTTTGCAGGCAATTTTCTCAGCATCATCCTTCAGATTATTAGCTAATGCTTTCTTGAAGTCTTCACAACCTTCTGCCCGGTCTTTCAAACTAAGGAAGGAATCTGTTCTGCGGTCCTGGGACTGAACAAAAACAGGCTGCCCCATATCCTGTAACCGGTTTCTCAGCTTCCGCTTAATACAGACATCAGACATCTCACCAATCCCTGCGTAATTTGTACGCGGGCAGTTACCATTCAATGGATCTCCGTTCGGATTCGCATTCTTTGCCGATACAATTACTGCAAAATCAATTTTATTGTTAAGTGATGTCAATTTAATTACCTCCATTTGTTGAATTATCTTCGATTACCTTTTCAGTCTCTAACCGTGCTTTTTTCTTTGCCGAGGCTTCTTTTCTCTCCTTATCAAACTGAGTCAGCTGGCTCTGATAACCAAGCAGATAGACAGGAGTGAGAGCTACATCTGAAAAGCCGTCCGGCTCTGTTTTAAATGTATCAAGTATGGCATTCATGTCAGCCTCAAGTCTGTTCCCGATAGAATTCGGGCTCGTAGTCCTGAACTTTGCCATATAGGGCAGAAGTTTTTCATAGAGCTTACCCCAGGTTTCAGCCGGGTGCTGGTGGAATCTTGGGATCATCCGCTCGGCATTTGTTTGCCGGGAGTTGTTTCCACTGCTTTTTATCGAAAACTCTTCAATTGTCCGTGCATATGCCAGGAGTCTGCCAAACAGATAATTCCGGTCGGTTTGCATAGTGTCTAAATCCATTTTCCATACCTCATTGTAATGTTCAAAATCATTTCTTTCGTTTTCCCGGTCATTGTAATACTTTCTGATTAAAGCACAGGTAATGTTCACCGTTTTATTCGTTTCCCAGGGATTATCCGATTTTCCTGCAAAAATCAGCTTAGCCGCACGATTGGCAGAAGAAAGAACTAAATCATACGGAATAGGTTTTTCCTCAACAATGCAGAGCATAATCCTCGAAACAGTTGCCTTCTTGATTTTCTTGGTGGATTCGGTTTCTCTGCCGTAAGCTGCAAAGAAAATATCCTTAGGTGTCGGAACTCCGGTGACGGAGATAGGTTTACCATCAGTTTCCCCGGCATTTTTCTTCAGATACGTCATCGGATACCATTTTGCTGTCTGATACCAATGACAGATACGTTTCAGAAATTCCGAACCTGCCAACTCCTGATAATATATAATGGAAAGACGACCCTTTGCTCCATTCGTGGAATCAAGACCCATGACGACTACACTCGAGTCCGGAGTCAGAGACTGGGCATAGCCGGAAAGAGCTTTGGTCATACTCCGGGCGAATACTTCTGCTGAATCAGGACGTTGTTCTTCTACGGGGATATTTGCATAGACATCATCCGGATCCCAAATCTCGGGGATGGGCTGGTTTTTGGTTCCCCATGCAACGAATACCTGATCATCGTTTCGATATCCCTGCTTTGCTATCAGCCATTTCAATGCTTTATGTGCTTTTTGCGAGACATCATAACTTAGACACATCGCCTCGTCTCTCGTATTAAACCGTCCGCGGAATGTAAAATTTGACTCATCTGTTCCGGAGATGAGATATGCCCCGTCCCCGGCTCTGCGAATAGATCTTGGACTTAAACGGGATACCGGAAGATATTCCCCGCAAGCATAACAGAGGGACTGAGGTCCTTTGCCAATCACTAAATTCAGATAATACCCGACATAACTTTTACGAAGAGAGATATCTTTCCATGCCTCCTGAATATCACCCTCATAGACACAAAACCTGACATAGAAATTCTGAGGTTTATTTTCCATTTTTTCGTCAAGTATGTGTGCATTCCTGAGATCAGAAATGATTGTCCCTTTTTTTACATATGCAAAAATTGCCTGTGCTTTTGGATGGGCATATTCCGAGTCACACCATGATTCAAGCTGAGTAAGATATTTTTCAAAAAAATTACCATCATTCTTATTTGGATTGGTAAAATCCGGAGCGAGATACTTCAGATTATCAAACAACGGATGCGGAGTATTACCACTACTGCGTGCTTCCGACTCCATTGTGCAGGGAATGATAATGATTTTTGCCTCTTTTTGGGGATCAATCAATGCAGATTGAAAATTTCCATCTTCGTCAATCGTTATTTCTATCTGGGTTTTTTGCAAGGTATGCCCGATCGGCAGAAGCGGCACGTTACCATCTGTATTATCGATACCGATGGCATTTCCGCAGTTCTCATATGTCTCATAGAGTTTGGATATCCAGGTCATAGTTCCTCTGCCAACTCATCAACAGACTGAAGATTTTCGCCAATCGTGAACCTTTTCATACTGTAATCTTTAATTTCTCTGGTAAGAGTGCATTCACCCGGAGGAATGAAATCGATGACACCCTGCTTCATGACCGGATTCCAGAATCTTGCAATAAGTTTCCCATTGCCGCCTTCATCCGGATAGGTGAAGCCATGAAACATTGTGCCAAAAGCAAGTTCGGAACGATCATCATATGCTCCCGTATCCTCGCCGAATGAGCATGGTTCAACATATCCCTGACATTCACGTGTTCCAAGAAAAATATCACGTCTGCCGCCTCTTTCAATCATTCTTTTTGCAATAGAATGATGTTTATTTTCATCTCTGTCTTTATCAAGTTCAGGCCGCTCATAATTCCAGTCAAAGTGTGCCCTCACCTGATATCTTACATCAGTAAGGTATGTGTAGATTGCAAGTTCATTCCCGCTTGACTGGTATTTGATGGGCCGTATCCCTTTTGACTGCGTCTGAATCTGATTCATCACTCGTACCGAGTCAATATACCAGATAAAGGTCGGTTTCCAGTAGACGCTTTCCAGAATACCTATCAATGCCTGATATGTCGGAATCTGATACGTAAACTTCTCACCGCCGACACGGGTCAGCGGATCTGAAAAAAGGGCTAACCTGCCATAAACCTGAAACTCTACAGTGTTTCTAAATATCACGTTTATTTTTCACCTCCCAAAATAATCTTAGAATAAGTAATCTGCTTCATTTTGGGAAATCACACCATACTCTTCATCGTAACATAACGATGTAGTGTTAAGAGTGTAGGCACCGGTATCTCCAATTGGCGATATATTTCCCATATTGAGTAATTGTTCTAAATCACCATAAATGTTTACTGAATAATGCTGAGCTTTCTTCAAAAGTCGGAGTTTTTCCGCATTTGAGGATTGAGTGCCGAGGTCCCTGATAATACCCATACCCTCACCATAGGGCACAATTACGGTTGTTGTATTCTGATCAATTACCTCAAACAGTTTTCCGGCTGTTGAAAATGCCTGACAAAGATAATAGGGAGAGTGGCGAACCAGTATTTTTTGATTGGTATTGTATGCCTGGAGGCTTTTCTCATTTATCGAAAGAAGGCTGAAGAGAGAATCTCCTGGAGGGATGTTCATTTTCTTCTTTGTAATCATATCTGTGGTAATCCGATAACCCATTTCATTCTCTCTTGCGTTAAAATACCTCTGATAATAAAGATTGATCATCTTTTGCGACAGGATATCATTAGTGAATTCTGCGGGATTTTTCTTGTAATTACTCAGAACATACTCGGCACTTTTTTTCGCGGAATCAATGTCTTTCAGTCCTGAAAGTTTTTCATCTGAACTGTTTACGATGAATACGTCCCGGCATTGGACTTTACCATGACGATTACATCTTCCTGCTGCCTGGGCAATGCTATCGATTCCGGCAGCAGAGCGGATAACACAATCAAAGGAGACATCCACACCCGCTTCTATCAACTGAGTACTTACACAAATCATCCGTTGATTTTCTTTCTCAAGTTCTGCCCGTATGATTTCCAGGCGTTTCTGACGATGTGCCGGACATAAATTCGTGCTTAAATAATATAGTGAAAAATCATTGCGGGAAGTGAAGTCACTGATTTTTTTTGTAGATAGTTGGGTGTAGAGGTTTTTTACTGCTGTTTTTGTATTGAGGATAACAAGAATTTTGTCATTATCTTTTAAATTTTCCAGAACAAATTCCGCAAGGTCAGGCGCAGAATAGCCATTCGGCAGACGTGCGTCACAGACATTGGTTCTCCGGAACTTTTCGAAATCAACCGTTACCATGTCGGCAGGATTCGAGATGCGTAAGGGAGGTTTGACCATGTCGAGTTTCGGCTGCGTTGCAGTGCAGAGAATGATTGTTGTTCCACAGATTTCCGAGAGGAAATTCAGAGCTGCATTAAACATGCAAAGACATTTTACCGGGATTGCCTGGACTTCATCAAAAATTATGATACTGTTTGCGAGGTTGTGCATCCTCCTGACCGAGCTCGTCTTGTCAAGAAACAAGGTATTGAGCATCTGGACAGTTGTTGTAAGAATGATGGGAGAATCCCATCTTTCGGTAAGCAGACGATAGTTTTTCCCTTCATCAAAATCTGTGTTACCCATCTCTGTCTTATCAATCGGATCTTCGTAAACCAGATTCGAATGATGCTCCAGAATTAAATCATCTTCGCGGAGAGCTTCACGAATTACCGCCGCATTCTGATCTATGATCGTAGTAAAGGGAATTACGTAGAATATCCTTTCTTTGTTCCATTCTGCGGCATGAGCCAGAGAATAACGCAGGCTGGATAAGGTTTTTCCGCCTCCGGTTGGTACATTCAGCCGGTAAATGCCGCCGGTTTTTTTCCCGAATGCTTTACAGGAACTGGAGATTTCTTTTCTTAATTCGTCAATGTCGTATATTCGGGGTTTGTTATCCAGATATTCGTCGAGATTATTTTCAAGTTTTTTCCAGGTTTCTCTACTGATATCAGGGACATCTTTTGTAACAAGTCCATCTTCAAAACAGAATGAATCGAAACGGTCAGAATCGATGACGCAACTCAGGAGATACCGGGTCAGCATTCCTCGGGTAAAAGTGATTTCATCTCCTTTTATGTCATTTCTGCTCTGGTTTTTTTCATTGAAGGCCCTGACTTCATCTACAGATTTGCGAAACAGTGTTTCCAATTCGTTCCGGGATGTGCATGCAGTTTCAAATTCGCGTGTGCTCTCTTCAAAATAGATCTCTTTTTCAGGGTTGATTCTCCTGGAAAATATATCCTGACCATCCAAATCAATGCAGTCAGTTAACCCGCTATGGTGGGAACAAATTGCCAGTGCAATAATTTGTGCTGTGTATCTTTCAAATGTATCGGTTGATTTATCATATTTCTCAAAAATATATTTTGCCCCGGCAGTTGAGTGATTTATTTTCCCATGATAGAGTTTTCTGATTTCCGGGTCATCGATTCCCAGATACTTCTGAAACTCCTGTTTTGCTTTTCCCATGTCGTGAAGTAATCCGCATAATTCTGCAAGATTCGGACAGTCGATTCCCCCGCCATATTTTTTACAGAGAGCGGAAACCGTTTTGCTGTGTTCTGTCAGGGTTTGTTTTCGATGAGTTTCGTGATTAATGTGGGCAAGATACATCAATAATTCCAACTGTTATATTATAATCAGCTTAGACGAAGAAGTTTTGCATATGTATATTCTCAATATCGGGCAATTTTCCTCTAAAATAATAAGTATGTCTCTTTTTGCAGCACGAGTGTGGGATAATTTCAAGTAATTTCACTTCACAATATTCAACTGATGAACCCGGACGAATATCTCATGGTAAGCGGGATTCAGCATTTTGCTTTTTGTAAGCGGCAGTGGGCTCTGATTCATGTTGAGCAGCTTTGGGCCGAAAACTCACTCACCTTTTCAGGAAACATTTTGCACAAAAACGCTGATGACCCGTTTTTTGTTGAAAGCAGAGGGGACATTCTCACTTCGCGAAGGATTCCGCTTGTATCTCATAAATTGAAAGTCTATGGTATTGCTGATGTGATCGAGTATCACCGGGCGGCTTTTGGGGTCAGTATTCCAAATCGGGACGGATATTGGAATGTAGTTCCTGTAGAATATAAATCAGGAAAGAGAAAATCAGATGATTGTGATGAAGTTCAGCTTTGTTGTCAGGCAATCTGCCTGGAAGAGATGTATGATACGAGTATTCCCCGGGGTTACCTGTATTATGGAAAAACCCGTCACCGAACTGAGGTGATTTTTGACGAAGAATTGCGGGAGCATGTTGTCTCTCTTGTTGAGGAGATGTATGTTCTCTTTGAAAACGGAATTACCCCCTCCGCCGTAATGGGAAAACACTGTGAGAGTTGTTCGATTGTTGACCTCTGCGTTCCAACTCTTTCATCACGAAAAAAGTCAGTTGATCAGTATCTTGATTCGGTACTACAGGAGTATGCTCATGAGAAAACTGCGTAATGTGCTGTATGTCACAAATTCGAAGTCCTATCTTTCAAAAGACGGGGAGAGTATTGTTGTATCTGTTGAGAATCAGGAGCTTGCCAGAGTCCCAATCCATAATCTGGAGGGGGTTGTATGTTTTGGTTTTATGGGAGCAAGTCCCGGAATGATGGCTTTATGTACGGAAAATGATGTGGGGCTTTGTTTTGTTTCGCCGTATGGAAAGTTTATGGCGCGGGTCGGCGGTAAGGTTTCAGGAAATGTTCTGCTGAGGAAACGTCAGTATGCAGTTTCCGATGATGAAGCAGCATCCGGAAAGGTCGCGTCATACTGTATTCTTGGAAAACTGATGAACTGCCGGACGGTTCTCCAGAGGTTTTCCCGTGATTATCCGGATATGGTTTCAAAGGAGTTTGAAGTGAATTTCAAACGCCTGTCTGAAGGAATTGCTCAGATGAAATCCGGATCGTGCAGTTCGCTGAATGAGCTGAGGGGATTTGAGGGGATTTTGTCAAAGTATTATTTTGATTGTTTCAATGATCTGATTTTGTCAACGGAACCTGAGTTTTCTTTTGAAAATCGGTCAAGACGTCCGCCTTTGGATAGGGTGAATGCTTTGCTTTCATTTTCCTATACGCTGATTGCTGCCGATTGTGCGTCGGCTCTGGAGTCGGTGGGTCTTGATCCGCAGGTGGGATTTCTGCATAGGGTTCGTCCCGGACGACCGAGTCTGGCTCTTGATTTGATGGAGGAGTTCCGTCCGTATCTTGGAGATCGTTTTGTGCTGAGTCTCGTCAATAACCGGGTGGTGACGGCAGGTGATTTTGTGGTGAAGGAGAATGGTGCGGTTTTACTGACTGATGATGCACGAAAGACCGTTCTGCAGGCATGGCAGAGGAGAAAGAAGGAGGAGGTTATGCACAGATATTTGGAGGAGAGGGTGCCTGTCGGTCTTTTGCCATATGCCCAGGCAATGCTTCTTGCACGGTCCCTAAGGGGAGATATTGACGGATATCCGCCGT
>DATESH010000116.1:0-11301 GCA_035270965.1 Methanocorpusculum sp. | reverse complement strand
GCCGAACCGTTCCGGATCATATCTTGGTGTCAGGGTCGCCACGATTTCAATATCGCAGCCGTTACACGAACCTGCATTGAAATGGAAAACCCAGAGGGATCTGTTCAAAGATTTTGTAAGTTTCATATCACCATCACCACCACGAAAATCACAATGACTCCGATAATGAACCATGTGAGATAATCGTTGACCACTCCTGAGTGGAGCGGAATGAGTTTATCGTAATATCCTTTGAGGGCATGGGTGAATCCCCAGTACATATTTCCGCCTCTGATATGGACATCGCCTTTTGGCGGTTCATCGTTTCCGGAGAGGTAGGGTTTCGTCTGTTCCGTTCCTTTGTCATAGCCGGATTCACCGCAGCGCCAGATGAGCCAGGCGAACAGGAGTCCGGTTGCCATGACGACAATCCAGATAAGCGGGTTCCAGAAACCATATCCGGTCAGGAGATCTCCAATCATAAGAAGCCTCCAAGGACAGTGGAAATATACGTACTCTGATTCAGCAGAGCATTAGCCGCAGGTGTGACAATGCTGTCTACCACGAGGTCAGGCATGAGACCGAATCCGATGACGAATATCGTCAGAATGACCATTCCTGCAATCATGAGTTTAGGCACTTCCTTCACGTTTTCATATTCGGGTAGTTTTGGTCCCATAAAGACCGAGTGGAAGACTTTCATGAATGATGCCAGTGTTAAAATCGAAACGACCATGGCGATAATCGAAAGAGCCGGGTTGAAGGCGAATACCGATTCATAAATCATCAGCTTCGAGGCAAATCCATTGAACGGGGGAATTCCCGCGATTGCCAATGCTCCGATAAGGAAGAAGACCATCGTCCATTTCATATTGTGACCCAGACCTCCTAATTTGCTCAGGCTCCAGACACCGGTCCGGTAAATCACCGCACCGACTGCGAGGAAGAGGAGACCTTTGTATAGTGCATGGTTGATGATATGGAATAAACCTCCTTCCATTGCCGTCTGACCAAAAGCTGCGGTTGCCGCAGGATCGCCCAGGACAGCCAAAGCAACTCCGACTCCAAGAAGCATATATCCGGTCTGGGAAACCGCATGGTACGCCAGAAGACGTTTGATATCTTTCTGGGGCAGTGCCATCGTGACCCCGATGACCATTGATAAAATACCGATGACAATTATTACCCAGCCGACTGTGACCGTGTTGATAACGCCGCCATACACAGTGAAGAGAATTCTGAACAGACCATAGAGACCTGCCTGACTTGCGACGACCATCAATGCCGTGATGCCTGACGGGGCGACCGAGTAGGCATCCGGCGTTGCGAAGTGGAATGGCACAGCACCGGATTTCATCGCGAGTGCCGTGATAAAGAGAACCAGAGCGACGATGTTTAAGGTCGTCAGGGTCATCTGCGAGGCAATGTATGCCATATTCAGCGAGTTATACTGGGCATAGAGCAGACCGACCGAGAACAGGACCATGAGTCCGCCGACCGTATTGACGATTAAATATTTGAGTGCTCCTTCAACAGCGATTCCGCCTTTCCTGTGATAGGATACAAGAGCCGCCCCTGAAAGTGTGTTGATTTCCAGGAAGACGAATAAGTTGAACAGGTCTCCTGTCGAAACCATGCCGAAGATACCGGCTGTCAGCAGAAGATAGAGGGCATAGAACTCGGATTTCCCGCTCCGTTCCTTTTGTGATGCTACGAGATAAAGGACGACTGCAAAGGAAACGATTGCTGCAGATAACAGCATGAATGCCCCGAAGCCGTCGATCGTGAAGATGATTCTGAAGGGAATCCCGCCGGAATCTATCGGGGCGGCACCCGAACCCGCAGCCGCTCCGAACACGTAAACGAGCGTTCCTTTGGTGTATACTGTGATTGCTGTAAGTACAGCTACCAGACTCGAGGCAAATGAGGCAAAGATGATCCAGGCATCACGGATTTTCGGGAGGAATCTCCCGATAACCGGGATAAGGAAGGCACAGAGAAGCGGCACTGCTATCAGCAAAGCCGGCAGATTGTCTAAAATAAGACTCATTCTTTGAGCCTCCGCATCTTATCCGAGTTTATTGTCCCGTATTTTTTGTAGATGACCATTATCATACTGATCATAAGAGCTGTTCCCGCGACACCGATTACGATGTTTGTGAGGGTCAGTGCCTGCACGGTCGGTAAAACCATGTCGGCCCCTACTGGGGCGTTCGTGAAAACCGGAGCAATGCCATCTTCCCTGTATCCGATGGTGATAAGGAAAAGATTGACAGCACTCTCCAGAATTCCGATACCCATTACCATTTTAATCATGTTCTTCTTTAGAAGAATGATTGCAAAAGCGATGCCGATTAGTAAAGCGATCGCGATAAACGGTAGATTCGCTATCATTTCCTATCTCCTTTCTTTAGTACTACCGGGGCCGGAGCATCATCTTCCGCCTGTGTGGTCTCTCTTAGACCGGCAAACATGTACAAAAGTACAACTGACAGGGCACCGAATACTTCAATTCCGATTGCAAAGTTCAGCACCGGGATTACTCCTGCGGTGAAAAGATCGCCTGCGTTTATTCCATAGGTGACTGCATGTCCAAAGAGTCCGCCTGAAGCATTGAGCCAGTTAAAGAGGAAACTGGAGCCCAAGACAAGTGCTGAAAGGGCTGTGCAGATGTAGAGAAGAAGACCTGACGCTTCGATGAGTTTGAAATTTTTGGCAGGACTGAACTTCTCTATACTGTCTTTATAATAATAACAGATGAGAATGAGTGCCACGCCGGTCGCAATCACTGCCCCGCCCTGGAATCCTCCTCCCGGGGTCAGGTGACCGTGAGCTACGAGATAAAAGCCGAAGATAAAGATTAACGGGACAATCAGGCGTCCTGCCGTTCTTACGATAAGACCTGACGTCATTTCCGAACCCTCCTGAAAAGCATGGCAACACCAAGTACGGCAACAAAAAGAACACATGCCTCGCCAAGTGTGTCGAAACCACGGAAGTCAAAGACGATTGCAGAAACCACATTGTTTGCACCGGTCTGGACCTGTGAATTATCGATATAATACTGGTCGGTCAGGGTCGTCGCGGGATCGCCGAATGTCAGTCCGGCTGCCGGCAGAAGGAGGATGAGCGTCATCAGAAGAACCAGTACTATTACGACCTTTTTCGGGAAGATAGATGTGCTGTCCGTCATGGTTCATCACTCTCCTGACGTTTTGTGCCTCTGATACCGATTATCAGAATTGCCGTCGAGATTCCTGCCCCTATACTTGCTTCTGCTATCGCCACGTCGGGTGCCTGCAGAATGAAGAATTCAAGTGCCATGAGGAAACTGAATGCTGAAAAGGAAATTGCGGCAGCAATCAGATCTTTCAGGAAAAAAACCGCCAGTGCGCAGAGGACAAGCGCTGCGAGGAAGAGGATATGCAGTACTGTGTAGAATGCCGGGAATAATTCAATCATGTTCTTTTTTCCTCCTTTTCTTCCATTTTCGGAAGATCCTTATTAAGGGCGTCGACCCTGGCATTCTTCGGTTTAATGCCGGATCTGTAAGCACTTCGGGCGATTGCGTGGGTTGACGTGGTTGCTGAAATCAGCACAACGATTAATGCGAGAATCACATGTGTTCCGAAGTTGAGCCATGCCCCGTCGCCTGCAAGCCAGAGACCGGCAGCATAGATGAGGACAGCAAGTCCCGCAAAAAGAAGACCAAGACTTCCGACCATACCTGCTGCATGTATGCGCGTATAGACGTCCGGAAGACGGAAGAGACCTATGACCCCGATAATGCTAAAGAAGAGGGAGAGTATCACGAAGATAGTTACAAGCGTTTCAATCATTTCAGATTCCCCGTGATGAGTTTCGCGACATAGAGTGTTCCAACAAACGAGAGAAGAGCGTAAACGATCGCGACATCGATAAAGACCGGCTGTTCAAACCAGAGTGAGAGAATAATCATCGTGATGACAACAAGGATGTTGATTACATCAAGTGCAAGCATGCGGTCGGCATTTGTCGGACCAAGCACCATCCGGATTCCGCATGCGAAGATGAGAATGACGAAGATGATGGCGGCGATCATGAATATGTCAATCATTCGGTAATCCTCCTGATCCATCTGGCAAGGTTGATTTTTGCAAAAATTTCATCTGGTTTTCTGACTTCTTTCGGATTTTCGCCGACATCGATACAGTGAATATAGAGTTCGCGTGTCTCGTCGTTTACATCCACGGTGGCTGTTCCGGGCTGGAAGGTGATGGATGCAGAGAGAAGGAGAGCTCCTCCGTCGGTTTTCGCTCCGGGAGAGAGTCTGATGATTCCCGGTCTGATGTTTTTACCGGTGATGATTTTCCAGGCTACAGTCAGATTTGCAATAATAAGTTCGATTAAAAATGGAATTAAGTAGACAAAGAAGATAATCCAGCGAAGGGGATTTGCCATCCGGTAACTTTTACCGACCCAGATTTTCCGACAGAGAATCCCAGTTATAATCGAAAGAATTAGTCCAATGATGAGTTCGGGGGATGACCAGATGAGAATATGGTCGGTTTCCGTTCCCGAGCCTGCTGAAAGAACCAGATAAATGATAAATGCTGCAATACCTGCGAGTACGGCAGAGATGGTGTTACTCATATCACACCTATGTTATTGTTCTTATCCCTCATGATTTTTACCACTAATCTCCATACATGATGTTGTACAGACTCACACGTCTCAACAGAAAATGTATTGATAATTATAAGAAGGCTTCGAATTTATAACCTGCGAACAGGTATGAGTAAGCGGACTTTTGGAAAAATTGTGATAATTGTGTCAGATTTATTGTATTGTTTCTCAAGGGAAGAAGATACGAATGTCTGAAACCCGATGTGCCGGACCCTGAGTTGTACTCTGTATTATTCCAATAATCTGTTATATGTAATTCTGGGGAATTCCAAGAGTGTTCCGGATAATCTGCATATTCATCCGGATTGGGTTTTTTTGGAAAAAATAGTATTTTGAAGTTTATTTTCTTCGTTATATTTATATCTTGATGAAGATAATATACGAATGTCTGAAGATCACCGGAACTGATTGGATGGCAGGAATTATAGTATATGACGAATGAAAACGGCTTACCGGTCACTTCACATGGAAATACAGTTACCGGCGACAAAAGTATGGTTCTTGGGATGATTCTTGCATTCTTCTTTGGAGGAATCGGATTAGCCTATGCAGGCCGGGTAGGACTCGGAGTTGTGCTCTTTATTGTTGAGGTCATCTGTGCATTTATTGCTTTCCTGGTGATTCCGGGTATCATCGCTATCATCATCTGGATTGTCGCAATTGTTATGACATACAATACCATTAAAGAGAATAATGCCCTCTGGATCCAGCATATGAACAAATAAGGGAATTATCCCTTTTCTATTATTAACAGGGAAGAATTAACAGGGAAGATGGTTCTTCCTGCATGTTTCCGTCCGTTTTTTCATCATGACCCCTGTGCATGTTTCCGGAAAAAGTCATCCTCCTCAGTCAGAATCCCGTAAATCAGTTTATCTCTCTTAAATAGCCGGTGATTCGCAAATCCGGCTGCAGCAGAGTCTCTGCAAAAGGTAATTTAAAAAAAATAGTGTTACCTATGGATTTCTATGGATTTTGAATCTTTTCAACCTGAAAACAAATGGATTATCTAAGCCAGTCTCAGAATTATCTGCCTATTTCTGCTCTAAAGAGAGGGACACAAACGATACAATTAAATAAATTAAATGGTCATGCTCTATAACCACTTAGAGGTGGGATTTATGACAATTGGAATTGGAAATAATTTAACTGGGTCTTTTGGTTATGCAAAAGACAAAGTCATGGGTAATATAGGTAACTGGATCCTTCTGATCATCCTGACCATTATCCCGATTGTAAACTTTATCGCTATGGGAACATACCTGAAGATTTACCGCGGCGAAGACCCGAAAGTTGAAAACATCGGAAAATCCTTTGTTGACGGTTTTCTTGTATTTGTCATTGGATTCATCTACATGATCATCCCGATGATTATCATTATGGTAACATTAGGGTCTTCATTCGCAGGAATAATGGCCGGTTCGGCTGCTGCTATTGGAGGAGCTATGGTTGGTCTGATGATTAGTACAATCGTCTGCATTCTGTTCGGTCTTGTTCTGACCCCCGCAGTGGTCAACTTTGCCCGCAAAGGATTTGGCGCAGCATTCAAATTCGGTGAAATCTTTGGTATGATCGGTAAAGCAGGCTGGATTAATTACATCTTATCCATCATTGTCGTCGGAGTTATCTTTGGTATCATCAGTCTCCTTGGAATGATTCCATTCATCGGCTGGCTTATCATGATCATCATTCTCCCCTTCCTTACAATCTGGTCCAGCAAGTTCTGGGCAAACCTGTTCGAGTAAGGACACCAACCTCAGATTTTCTTTTTTTTTATTCAATTAAGTATTAGCATGATAATTTTTGTATCAATCTGTATCGATTACACAATAATATTTATATAATAAAAACCTTGATGCATAATAACCCACAGAGGGGGTTTTCGTATGTCAATTGGAATTGGAGACAATTTAACCGGATCTTTTGGTTTTGCAAAAGACAAACTCGGGAGAAACTTTGGTACCTGGCTGATTCTGGCCATTCTGAATCTCCTCCCCATTGTAAACTGGATTGTATACGGAACATATGTCAGGGTTCTTCGCGGCGGTGACCCGAAACTGGAAAATATCGGAAAGTTATTTGTTGACGGGCTTCTCGCATATATCATCTCCATTCTCTACCTGCTTATCCCGATGATTTTTGCTCTCTCCCTTGGATTTTTCTTTGGGTATGACACCTCTGCCGGTCCGTTATCAATCTTTACGGGACTGACCCCCCTTGGTATTGTGCTCATCATCGTCTGTATCGCCGTATTCTTTCTGTTCCTCCTTCTGCTGATTCCGGCACTGGTAAACTTTGCAGACAGAGGATTTGGTGCAGCATTCAGATATAGTGAAATCTTCGGCATGATTTCAAAGGCAGGCTGGCTGAAGTACATCCTGTCGTTTATCATTATCGACATCATCTTCGGCATCATCTGTCTGATCGGACTCGTTCCATACTACATCGGGATTATCATTCTGATCATCCTTGTCCCGTATCTCAAAGTATGGGGAACAAAATATTTCAGAAACCTGTTCATGTAAAAAAATGAGAGCAGTTTCTAGAGTATTTTCCCCATTTACCAGGTGTTTTCGAAAGACATTTCATTTGAAAAAACGAATAATAAGGAATCGGCAATTTTTAACAAATAGCTGATATGGAGGAAAAACAACGTCATTTTGTCCGGGATGCGGATCGGAAGTAATTGAATCTGCTGAAATCTGTCCTAAGTGCGGAACACGGGTCAACGCCAGAAAACGAAGTGAATTGCTGCGCCGTGCCGATGGTGAACTGGTAACCGGTGAAAAAAGTGCTGGTCTTGCGGTCATCCTGGGATTAATTATCATCGGAGCAGGACTGATGTATGCAGGACGGGTCGGACTTGGTATCGCTCACCTTATCCTGTCAGTCGTCTTCTGCTGGACAATTATTATCCCGCTTGCCCTGTGGATTTACGGAATGATTAAGGCATACGACCTTTGCAAAGAAAATAACCTGCTTTGGATCGAATATCTGAATAATCAATAATTTTTCATCACGTTTCTCAAAAATCCATTCTGCATCAGTCAGAACGGAGTACCTGGATACAGGAAATAACATTGATACTCTGATACCACATAGATAATACCACCATGTCAATAGAAATTGGTGAAAATCTAACAGAATCTTTTGGTTATTCAAAAGACAAAATCGGAGGTAACATCGGTACCTGGATTATTCTGGCAATACTGAGTATTATCCCGATCGTCAACTTTATCGCCGTCGGAACATTTCTGAAGATATATCGCGGGGCAGAGCCGAAACTGGAAAACATCGGGAAAGCCTTTGTTGACGGATTTCTTGCATTCATCATCGCTTTCATCTACATGCTTATCCCGACGATCCTTTCAATAATCATTGCCGTCTTCCTTGTATTTGATCCGATGGCCGGTCCGTTATCGATCTTTACAGGACTTACACCGCTGGGTATTGTGCTCATCGCCGTATGTATCGTTTTATTCATTCTGCTCGGTCTTCTGCTTACTCCGGCACTGATCAACTTTGCCCGCAGCGGATTTGGTTCAGCATTCAGCTTTGGTAAAATCTTTGGTATGATTTCAAAGGCCGGCTGGGTCAATTACATTCTTTCGATCATCATCATCGGAATCATCTTCGGCGCCATCAGTCTGCTCTCCCTCATTCCGTTCATTGGATTTATCATTATACTTATTCTGTCTCCATTCCTGACCTGCTGGTCTGTAAGATTCTATGCAAACATCTTTGAGTAGAAATATTCAAAAATCTTTTTTTTATTGATGGGAAATTCCGGGAATATCTATTATAACGATGCAATTATTTCTAGTATCTAATCATTTAAATATATCAGCGTCATTATCTTTACTATCTCAATCAAAGGAGATGGTTATATTATGTCAATTGGAATTGGAGAAAACTTAACCGGATCATTTGGCTTTGCCAAGGACAAACTCGGCGGTAACATCGGTACATGGCTTATTCTTGCCATCCTGAACATTATCCCGATCGTCAACTGGATCGTCTACGGAGTGTACATCAAGGTCTTACGCGGGGAGGACCCTGAACTCAAAGAGATGGGTAAATCGTTCATCGATGGTCTGTTTGCGATCGTCATAAGTATAATCTACATGATAATCCCGATTATTCTGAGCATGGTAGTGTTTATCCTGACATTCAGTATGGGATCGATGACCGTCACACCCGGAATGACACATGTTCCCGATATGATGGGCATTTTTGCCGTTGGTATGAACATCGCTCTTATGTTCCTCTGTCTTATCGTAACTATTCTGTTCTCGCTCCTCCTGATTCCGGCTATCGTGAACTTCGCGAGAAACGGTTTTGGTGCGGCGTTCAAATTCAGCATGATCTTCGGCATGATTTCAAAGGCAGGCTGGGTCAATTACATTCTGTCCATGATTCTTATGTGGATCATTTTTACAGTGATAATATTCGTCTGCATGATTATCCCGATTCTTGGATGGATTCTGCTGATTTTCATAATGCCGTTCCTCTATGTATGGGGAGCAAAGTACTTTGCTAACCTGTTCGAGTAAGAACAGAAGCAAGTCTCTTTTTTTCTTTTGTGCTGTTGGTCCTTCGCGCCTTTCCCAAAAATATCCCGCATCAGGTTTAGTATATAATAACATCCCTTAATTCTTATATTCCATAATAGAAACTGTTATATAGAACTGCAATACAACAAATATGTGCAACAAGCGAAACAGGAATTTACATGGACAAAAACACCGAGCAGGTTAACGTTCCAAAGAACGATGCAAAACCTGCAGAAAAACAGACACCGGATGAAAAAGCCGTTCCTGAAACCACTGTTGTTGACGAACTCACTAAAAAATACGATGAACTCAATGACAAACATCTTCGTCTCGCAGCCGAATTCGAAAATTACAAAAAACGTGCCAGACGCGACCAGGATAACGCTGTCAGATACGCAACCGAAAAGATTGCTCTTGACATGCTTGACATCCTGGACAATTTCGAACGTGCATTAAAAAGTGATGACGGAAAACTTCGCGAGGGACTAGAGCAGATTCATAAACTCTATCAGTCCATCCTCTCAAGAAACGGTATCGAAGTAATTACGATCACCAAAGGAACGCAATTCGACCCCAACATTCATGAAGCTATCGTCAGTATCCCATCCGATGCTCCCGAAGGGGAAATTATCGACACTGCAATTCCGGGATACATGATTCGTGACAAAGTACTTCGTCACGCAAAAGTCGCCGTAGCTCAGAAAAAAGAATAAAACAGGTAATAAAAATGACATCAAACAAAGTAATCGGTATTGACCTCGGAACGACCAACTCCTGTCTTGCTATTATGGAAGGCGGAAGCCCGATCGTTATCGCAAATTCAGAAGGATTCAGAACAACCCCGTCAGTTGTCGGTTTCTCCAAAGACGGAGAGAGACTTATTGGAAACGTTGCAAAACGTCAGGCGATCACTAACCCGACACGGACCATCAGTTCAATCAAACGGTTCATGGGAACCGACCACACGGTTGACATCGACGGTAAAAAATATTCCCCGCAGGAAATCTCTGCTATGATTCTGCAGAAACTGAAGGTTGATGCAGAATCATACCTCGGCGAAAAAGTTGACAAGGCAGTCATTACTGTTCCGGCATATTTCAACGATGCCCAGCGTCAGGCAACCAAAGATGCAGGCAAAATCGCAGGACTTGATGTTCTTCGTATCATCAATGAGCCAACCGCATCGGCTCTCGCTTACGGACTGGAAAAGGAAAAGGAACTTACCGTCCTTGTCTACGACCTCGGCGGAGGAACATTCGATGTCTCCGTCCTGACCCTTGATGACGGACTCTTCGAAGTCAAATCAACCGCAGGTAACAACCGTCTCGGAGGGGATGACTTCGATGCACGTGTCGTCGACTTCCTTGCCGACGAGTTCAAGAAGAAGGAGGGAGTCGACCTGAGAAAGGACCCGGTAGCACACCAGCGGCTTAAGGATGCTGCAGAGAAGGCAAAGATTGAGCTTTCCTCACTCCAAAAGGCAAACATCAACCTCCCATATATCACTGCCACTGCAGACGGACCCAAACACATGGATGTCGACCTGACCCGTTCAAAGTTCGAGCAGCTTATCGGCGACCTTGTCCAGAAGACCATCGACCCGGTCAAGCAGGCATTAAAGGATGCAGGGCTCACCTCAGCTGATATCAACCATGTCCTCTTAGTCGGTGGTTCGACCCGTGTACCGGTTGTAATCGATACCGTCAGAAACCTCCTCGGCAAAGAGCCGGACAAGAACCTGAACCCTGACGAGTGCGTCGCTCTCGGAGCAGCAATTCAGGGAGCAGTCCTTACCGGTGAAACAAAGGATGTCGTATTACTGGATGTCACTCCGCTGACACTCGGTATCGAGACCCTTGGTGGAATCGCAACCAAACTCATTGAGAGAAACACCACCATCCCGACCAGAAAAAGTCAGATCTTCTCGACCGCCGCAGATAACCAGACCTCAGTCGAGATTCACGTTGTCCAGGGAGAACGCCAGTTCGCCCGTGATGATTTCAGCCTGGGTAAATTCCAGCTTACCGGCATCCCGTCGGCACCCCGCGGACTGCCTCAGATTGAAGTCACCTTCGACATCGATGCAAATGGTATCGTCCATGTC
>DATESH010000115.1:0-7677 GCA_035270965.1 Methanocorpusculum sp. | reverse complement strand
AGGAGTGGCAGCCTGCCTTGCTCAGGCCCCGGGCGTCATCAGAACAGAATATGCCAGTGAGGAAGATCTGAAAGTCGGCGGTGCACGCATCTGCAGAAGTACCGTTATCCTGCCGAAATATGAGAAAATCACCTTTGGTATCGATGACACGGATACCAAAGAAGGAGGAGCCACCTGGGTTCTCGCAATGAAATGCGGCGAAGCATGCAAAATTGATGGAGCCATCTTCCTTGAGATGAGAATCATCCAGTTAAACCCAAAGGCTCCGGAAAAAACCACAAACTGTACCGGTTCAGTCATCACCTTTGCAGTAAAACCCGAAAAGAAAGATGAACTGATTGCATTCGTCAAAAAATTCATCGAAGAAAAAACGATGAGTAAAACCACAGGCATCTGTTACTTTACGGGCATCCGCCTGCCGGGTTCAACGTATGCGAGAAGAGTCAAAACTGAACTCCTCACCAAAGAAGATGCCATAAGTGAAGCAGAAAAACTGGGTATCACCTATATAGACAGTGCAAACGGCAAAGGCAGAATCGGCGCTCTCGGGGCACTTCTCTGGGCAGACGGCGGCGTTGAAGCAGCCGGCTTATACGGCGAAAGCCCATAAGACCCAATTAATCCCTTTTTTGTTTTATCTTTTGGAAATAACCTCATATACCCGAGAACCGAACCCGATAGTCGAAGCCGACCCTCCCAGATCCGGCGTACATACACCGGAACAAATAACGCTTTGAATAGACTCCTCAATGAAATCCGCCTCACTCTTCATCCCGAAATACGCAAGCATCATCCCTGCACTTCTGATAGCAGCAACCGGATTTGCTATACCCCTGCCCGCAATATCCGGAGCACTTCCGTGAACAGGCTCAAAAAACGCATGGTTATCTCCGATGTTCGCACTCGGGAGCATGCCTAATCCACCGATAAGATAGCCGCAGACATCGCTGAGAATGTCACCAAACATGTTGGTTGTAACAATAACATCATAATTTTTCGGATGCTGCAAAACGTCAAGACATAATGCATCTATAAACACCGATTTTGTTTTTATTCCATACGACTCGGCGACCTCCACACAGGTCTCCCTGAAGAGCAGATCGGATTTGAGTACATTCCCTTTGTACCCGAGGACAAGCGGCTTACCCGGGTTTCGTTCCAAAACAAGGGAACATGCTTTTTCTGCAATTCTTTTTGAACCTGCTTTGGTTACCACACGAAGTGTTGTCGACCTCTCCTCACCAATCTCCTCAATACCTGAGTAAAGCCCCTCCGTATTCTCCCTGACTATCATCATGTCGACCTCATCGGATTTTATCGGACGAAGATTTGCATAAAGGTCGAGTTCATGACGAATCTGCAAAAGAACACTTTTGTAATCCGGATCAGGGGGAGTTGTTACCGCCCCAAAGAGAATCGCATCAGATTCTTTCAAATTACGGATATCCTCAGATGAACACGCACACCCGGTTTTTTCCCATTTCCCGAGTCCCAGTTCAACCTCGAAAAAATCCGCGTCAGGCAGAAAATACTCCAGAATCCTCTTTGCCTCAGGTATCACTTCATGCCCGATCCCGTCACCTTCCGAAATTGCAATGCGAAGACTCATTGTCCACCCTCACCAGAAAGATATGCATTCAGACCACCAGCGGATAGAATCTCCCTCATAACGGGCGAAAGAGGCTTTGCCTCATAAACGCCGGCAGGAGTTGTTACATACGACTCCCGAGTATCAAACGATACAATATCCCCATCCTTACAAATGACCTCAGCCTCAAAGACATATAACCCGAGATTAACACAGTTCCTGAAAAAAATCCTCGCAAATGACGGCGCCACGATGGCACGGACTCCGGATTCTTTCAAGGCAACGACAGCCTGCTCGCGAGATGAACCGCACCCGATATTTTTCCCGGCAACAAGCACAGAGCCGTTCAGCCGTCCGGCAATACGCAGATCATAATCTTCAAAAGCATGCTCCACCCATACAGACCGGTCGGTGGTCCGGAGATACCGCCCCGCGATAATCATATCAGTATCAACATCTTCACCGATTACAACAGCATGTCCTGATACAAGCATCAGTTCACACCTCCTTTCAGCTCATTTGGCGACCTGATTTCTCCAAAAAGAGCACTCACCGCAGCTGTCGAAGGCGAACAGAGATAATACTCCGCCCCGACACCCATGCGGTTCTTAAAATTCCGATTTGCCGTTGAAAGCCCGACTTCCCCTTCTCCAAGAACACCCATGTGTGCCCCGAGACACGGACCGCATCCCGGCGGGCAGACAACACAACCGGCCTCAAGAATATCAGCCAGAACACCGCTCGAAACAGCTTTTGCGTACACATCCTTTGAAGCAGGAACGACAATCGTTCTTACAGAAACTTTTTTTCCACGGATAATGGCAGCAAAGCGTTTGAGATCTTCAAACCGCCCGTTCGTACATGTACCGACGAACACCTGATCAATCGGTGTTCCGGAATACTCAGTCACCAAAACGGCATTGTCGACCCGGTGGGGAAGAGCTAGAAGCGGCTCGATGTCGTCAAGGTCAAGATAGACTTCGGATTCATACGTACAATCGGTGGGTTTCTGCAAAGAAATGGCTTTTTTCTCTACACCATATTGTAGCAGATGTTCTTTTGTCAATTCATCGGCGTAGAAAAGCCCTGTTTTCGCACCGGTTTCAACAGCCATGTTCGAAAGAGTAAGTCTTCCTTCAACCGGCATGCTGCCCGCTCCCTCACCGATAAACTCCAGAGCCTTATAGGTCCCGCCGTCCATCCCAAGTGCCTTCACATAGGCAAGTGCGACATCCTTCGGCTCGGCAAATCCGGACAGTTTTCCTGAAAGCACAACTCCGATGGATTCTGGGACACGAAACCATGTCCTGCCGGTCGCCCAGATTCCAGCCATGTCGGTTGCCCCAACACCGGTTGCAAATGCCCCGAGAGCGCCCAAGGTGCATGAATGTGAATCAGCCCCGACCACAATCTCGTTCGGCAGACAGCCTCCTTCGCTCATTATCTGATGACAGATTCCACAGCCTATATCATAGAAGGAAATCCCGTTTGTTTTGGAAAACTTTCTGAGGCTACCCTGCAGATTGGCCGTAACCGAGTTGTTCGCCGGCGAAATATGATCGTAGATAATCGAAAGATGTCCCGGATTTTTTATGGTCTTGTCGGGGATATTAAATGTATCAAACGCGACCAATGCCTGTGCCCCGGTCCCATCATGGGCAAATCCACGGTCAACAACCCGGTCGACATATGTTCCTTCGTTCGCCCCTAAGATTTGTTCGGAGAGAGTGTTTGTCATACCAGTCCCATCCCGGGCTCCTGTTTGGATTCGGCAATTATCGAGAGAAGAACCTGCTGAGTGATGCTTTGCTTTGTCTCACTGAGGGTTTTGATTCTGTTCAGAATCCGGGTTACCTCATCAGGGCAGGGCATATAACCAAGGCTCGCCAGAATATATTCAAGTCCTTTTCTCCCGGTGTGTTTGCCGAGAATGAACCTCTGCTCCCCTCCGACCATCTCGGGCGGGTAATACTCGTAAGTGTTCCTATCTTTAATCAGGGCAGCAATGTGGATACCGCTCTCATGGGAAAAAGCGTAATCACCCACTACAGCTTTGGTTTGAGAAACCCGGATGCCGGAATACCTTTCCACCATCTTCGAAAGGCTCATCAGATTTGACAAATCATACCGGTCAATCCCGCCCTGCATTCTGAGTGCGACCAAAACCTCTTCAAGAGAAGCATTTCCACACCGTTCACCAATACCGTTAACGGTCGTATGAAGTTGGAATGCCCCCGCCTGAGCCGCAGAAAAGGTGTTTGCACTGGCAAATCCCATATCGTTATGACAATGAACACACAGAGGATTTGTCAATTCAGGGGTGAGTTCACGGACTGTCTCATACATCTGTATCGGAGTCATGCATCCGACAGTATCAGCGAAACTGCTGTATGATGCCCCATGTTCTGCTCCCTGCCGATACATGGTTTTCAAAAATTCCAGGTCAGTCCTTGACGCGTCCTCGGCGGAAAACCGGACCTTGATTCCATGGTCCAGCGTATAGTCCAGCAGGGAAAGAGCGCAATCAAGCATCTCCTCCCGGGTCTTTTTGTATTTTATGCGTAGGTGAAGATCCGAGGTGGCAAAAAACAGACTAACCAGATCGACGCCGCAATCTATCGCTGAATCAATGTCACTTTGAACACATCTGGAGAGACAACAGATTTCCGAGGGTAAATCCATCTCGACAATTGAGCGGACAGTGCGTTTCTCTTCATCAGAAACACTGGGAAATCCTGCTTCAATTACTTCGATGCCGGTGTCTGAAAGGCATTGGGCAATATTCTGTTTTTCTTTGCAGGTGAATGACACTCCTGGTGTCTGTTCACCATCCCGAAGCGTTACATCGCAGATTTCAACATGGAATGGTTTCATGACTTTCTCCAACAGGACATTCTCCCAGTACGATGAGAATTCTCAATCCGTTTTTTTCTTCAATTCCGTTTTCAATCAGTTTTTCAAGGTTGACATCATTGCCTGCCACGACTGACGGATGAAAACAGGTCAGATACGGCAGAATGTCAGGGCAGTCCTGACCACCGGTCATTCCCATCTTCCGGTTTTGCAGAACAATGCAGAAAAGGGATTCCCCCTTTTCGAAGATGTCGATAAGTGAGTTGAGTCCCGAGTGCAGAACCGCATAATCACCGGTCATGGCGATTTTCGTGCTCTTTGCCGCAACTGCCGGAGAAGACCCCAGTCCGTAGTTTGCATGAGAAAAACCAAAGAGCGGATTCTGTGATAGAAGAGAGCATCCGGTATCGGAAATAGCGGTGGTCTGATGGTTAGAAAGCGTTTTCTTCAAAATCGCAAACAGCGGTTTATAGGGACAGTTTTTACAAAAAGTCCTGAAATGACCTCGTGACGCGAACGTTTCCGGAACTACCTGCTGATAACTCGCATCTCTTTTCATGACGGCAGTTATGTTTTCAGCATATTCACACCGCCCTCTCATTGTCAGATTTTCAGGACATAAGGCGCCGGTTCCATTTTTTCGCTCAGGAATAACACTATCCGGCACTTCAGCATGCAAAACCTCAGGTGTGACCCGGATAATGACGACCCGGGAATAGGTTTCCGAACTTCGCATGGCTAATTCTACAGAAAGGCATAGTTGACCTTCGTCCGGTTCAAGCACCATAACGGAGGCAACATTGCCATAACAACGGGAATCCTGCCGTGTCTGCGAGCCGGAAACCTCAATGTCATCACCGGCAATTATGACAACCCCGCCACGGATTCCCTGATACGTCGCACTCACCAGAGGATCGGCAAGATTGTTCATGCCGGCATTTTTAACGATGACAACAGCCCTCCTGCCGGTGAGTGACACCCCAAGAGCATATTCCAGAGCGGTTTTTTCATTGACCGTGTACTCTGATTCGCATTTTTCGGCAAGGTCGGTAACCGGGTAGCCTGGAACAGAATAACAGACATCTGCCGCATGTAAAACAGCTGATGCAAATACATCTTCAGCATTCATTTGCCAGGGTCTCCTTCCGGATATCCGTCATCGGGGCAAGGTCACAGCCGGTACACTTTTCGCACATCGTCAGGTTGGATGGCTCGAACCCGAAACGCATGAGTTCGCTCCGCAAAAATGCGGATACACGAAATATCTCATCGGCAGACGGTCTCCTGAAATGGGCAAGCCCGGCAGATGGTGTCAGGGGCCTGATAACCGGAATGATGCCGTTTTCGAGACATTGGGTAATGCATAATCTCATTTCTGCTTCCGACTCGCCAAGACCCAGAATGATATTTGAATAGACGCAGTTTTTTCCAAAAACACGAACCGCTTCTCTCAGTGAATCAAAGATTAATCTACGGTTAAGACCCGGGCACATCTCTGCAAAAAGGTCATCGGTAGCGGTCTCAAGATTGAATTTCACCTCAACGACACCAAAATCAGAGAGTTCTTTTGCAAGACCATGGGTTGGATACACCGAAACACCAACAGGCAGACCAAATCTGCGGACCCTTTCTAAAATGGCAAAAAGCCGCTCCTCCTCTTCCAAAACCGTGCCGATAACACCACTTGTAAGAGAGATACATTCAATCCGGTCTCTTTCGATGGCATCGGAAATAAGCGACTCCACCTCATCTGGCGTTTTAATGTGTTTATCCAGAGTTGGAACATTACAGTACCTGCATGAAAAAATGCATCCCTCGTTTATGGTGAGATACGCCTGTTTCGGGCAGTGGCACCCGACAACTTCCACAAATCCAATGACGGAAACAGGTCCTTCCGGGGAATCAAGGGTCAGAACAGCCGAGCCGCCGGCATTATTAATCAGGACCGGACTTAATTCATCCATGGTAAGCCTAACCCGCGATATACCGTCAGAAAAAAATACCGAGCTGCCTATTCCAAGACTTGGACCCGCGTGAGATGCGGGAGAGAGAGGTGGAGAAATGCCGGTAACTTTTGCAGAACCGATTGCCAAAAGATGATGCTTCACCGAACCGAGAGTTTCGATCATAACAAAAGAGCCTCCGTATAGTTCGTGTAAAACGGAATTGCGGCAGATGCTCCGATAATCCCCCTTCCCTCGATTCGTATATCCAGATGACGGCGAACGTCCGCAAAATCATCAAGGGTGACTTCGCCGGCTTTTACTTTCCGTGCATACGGCATAAGTTCTGATGGATTGAAACCGATGTAAGCACATAGACCCGTTTCTTCGGAGAGAGTATATTTCCGGACCAGTGCCTCGAATCTGTCGAGGAGTTTTTTTGGTTCGGTCGTTGCAAATTCGCAGGCGATTGAGACACAGTTCTTTGTCCTGTACGGGACAGGATAAAGCTGGGTTATCGTGTGCGAAAGATAACGTGAATTTTTATCCTGAACCGCCTTCGAGATATTATGGGCGAGAGTCCAGGTGGCACCCTCCTCGGGCGTATCAGTATCGTCAACACCGATGATGACACGGGTATATTTCGGGAGGTGAATGGTTGAACCCGCAACTTTTCCTCCGCCGCACTCATCGCTTTCGTGGCGAAGAACGCCTCCTGCCGTCGCCCGGCAGATGCTTGCACCGACACCCCCGCCGCCCAAACCTAGATAGGATACGTGAATTTCCGAATCCGTAACACTGACACCGGAAATTCCTGCAGGAAAATACGAGCCTTCCAGATTAAGATTCGCATAGCCCGTTTTGAGCAGGAATCTCTGAGTATCAGAGACAATACGTGATTCAATGACCAGCGGACTTTTGGCATAATGGTTTTTAACCCACATCGCCCCTCCAAAACAATCAAATTTTTCAACGAGCTCAATTCTTTTGTTGTCATCGGAGGAAACAGCAAGTATCTCCGGGTAGGATATGGAGTAGGGATTATCAATCTTACATAGTTCTTCGGTCATGGATATCAGATTATTTTTGTTAACGATAGTTTCGTGAACGATAATTTCGTTAACAAACTATGCGATGACTTTCTATATATCATTTTTGCCCAGATGATACAGGACGGGAAGTTATACTAATCCAAAACCCATACTATTATTATTATGTGGGAGTCTCTAAAGGAGCAAATACTTGAAGTGGGATCTGTCAAACTTACAGGAGCGGATGCTTCTTCCTATACTC